>JAGGXD010000083.1 GCA_021163295.1 Bacteroidales bacterium | reverse complement strand
AGTTGCTGTAATTTTTCTGTTTGTTCAAGAGCCATATCAGCCTTGTCTTCATGAATCAATAAATCAATTAAATTTAGCCGGGGCACAATGTTCCCGGGGGCTTTCTCAACCAGGTCTTTTGTATAATTGTAACGCTTCTTTAAAGATTCTTTATCTGTTGATGATGAATATAATTCGGTGAGGCTATATAATGACTTAACGTGGCCTGGTGAAAACCGGATTGCCTCTTCAAGTTCTGCTATCGCTTTCTCAGGATTATTACTGAGCTCATAGACTTTTGCCATAATCAGCCTGACATCCGGATCCTTTGGATCTATTTTAATAGCTTTTTTTACCCAATCCACGGCTTCCTGGTACTGACCCATTCTTAAATAAACAAGCCCGAGATTCGCATAACCTGAAACTCCATCCGGGTCAAAGTCTATAAGTTTCAGAAATTCAGTTTCGGCATTTTCCAATTGATTATCTTCAAGATAAGCTAATCCAAATGTTTTTGCAGAAATAATTTCCTCAGGTGTAGCCCGATTCTTGCTTTTATTTTGATTACAACTGTTGGATAAAACAGCGATAATAAAAATTGGTAATAAAAGAATGTATTTAAGTCTCATATTAGTCATAATGATTAGTGTAAGTGGTGGAAAAATTTTAATTTTTAATTTTTAATTGAACCGGTTTCCCTTCCTTTATTTTCATCAAACCAACCTTACCGGTGCGGTTTCCGTTCTCATCAAATTGTATCCCACCCGTGATGCCTGAATAATTTGTTTTTGAGAAAACATCAATTATCTTATCACGATCATCAAGTATACTATTCCGGTGAGGTTTTGCACTTCTTATTGCCTCAACAATCACATTTATCCCATCATATGCATAAGCTGCAGCCGGACCAGGCTGGTAGCCATATTCTTTTTGAAACTCTTTTTGAAAAGCAATACCTTTCCCGGTAAACCATTGACCGGAAGATGTCATAATTACATCCTCCAGGATACTCCAATCGGAACTTGATGCTTTTTGATCATCCAGAATGGATAATGATCCAAAAACAGGTTGCTTTATATTGCATTGCCGAAACAAAGGAATTATTTCCGAAGCAAATGCAGGTTTCCCAAACAACAAGATAGCTTCAATGCTATTCTTTTCTATCTCTGTAAAAATTTCCTGATAATTCCTGTCTGATACATTATATAAGAATTGTTCAGGTGGTTTAACATTCATTGATTTGGCAATTTTAATAAAAGTATTCATAGCAATTTGGGAATCGTTATTATCTGTTCCGATAATTGCTACATTTTTGATTTTGTTTTTAAAATAAACTTCCTGAATCAATGAAATTGCCTGTTGCCTGTCATTGGGCAAACAACGAAAATACCAGGGAACAAATGCTTTTGACAACGTCATATCGGTTGCCCATGCTGATAAAAATATAAGTTTTGTTTTTGTTGCAACCTGTTCGGCAAGATGAGCGTTCCTGCCATCAAGAGAGCCCATGATAGCTACTACTTTATCATCAAACACCAGGCTCACCGATTCCATTGAACCTGTTCCCCAGGGACCTTCGGTTGAACGAACAATAAGTTGAAATGGAATTCCCGAATAACCACCTTTTTCGTTTGCTTTCCGGATAGCTAATTCAGCACCGTGTTTCGCTGCCAAAGCCTCCTTATCAGGAATTAAAAGCCCGATCTTTATTGTTTCACCCTGCTTTGAAGCAACGAACACCATCAGTAAGCTAACCAGAAAAAACGATCTAAGTTGAATCATAATTTTTTTCCATTCTTTCTTCACCTTTTCCCTCTTCTTTGCGTCTCTGCTTCTCTGCAATTCATTCTTCCAACTCATCCACTCAACTTACTCACCTACTCAACTTCTTCCTTCCAATTGCCTTTGCTATTTTCTCAATATCCTTTACCAGTTGAGTAAATTCGTTCGGATAAAGGGATTGCAGGCCATCGCTTAAAGCTTCCAAAGGTTTATAGTGAACTTCAACCATAACACCATCAGCACCGGCTGCAATTGCTGCTTTAGCCATAGCCGGCACTAACCAGCTATGTCCGGTTCCATGACTGGGATCCACAATTACAGGAAGGTGCGTTCTCTGTTTTAATACAGGAATTGCACTCAAATCCAGTGTATTCCTGGTAGAGGTTTCAAAAGTACGAATACCCCGTTCACACAAAATAACCTGGTTATTACCCTCGCTTAGAATATACTCTGCAGCAAGAAGATACTCATCAATGGTAGCCATTAATCCACGTTTAAATAATACAGGTTTCCTGCATTTACCTGCTTCTTTTAGCAGAGGGAAATTATGCATACTCCGGGAACCTATCTGAATAATATCGGTATATTCACAAACCAATTCCATAAGCCGGGTATCCATAACCTCTGTAACAACAGGCAGTCCGGTTAATTTTCTGGCTTCACTAAGATATTTAAGACCCTCTTCGCCAAGCCCTTGAAAACTATAGGGAGAAGTCCTTGGTTTATAGGCACCACCACGTAATATATTGGCTCCTGCTGCAGATACTTCTTTTGCAGTTTCGAGCAATTGTACTCTGTTTTCAACTGCACAAGGACCGGCAATTATGATTACATTTTGCCCCCCTATTTCAATCCCATTAACATTAATTACAGTATTTTCCTTATTTGCATGGCGATCTACTAAAAGATCGCTGGAACTTCTGCTGTTTTTTTGGCCATCTCCTTTGTCTGTTTCCATAATTTAATTCTTATTTATCTGTATTTTAATTTTTTACTTAATTCCCGGAAATATTTAATTGAGAAGGGAAAAATTCATACTCGCCATTTTTTATTTTTGACATCCAAATGGCTCCAACATCATTAAATGCTCCATCAAGGATAATTTCTCCGGTAACTCCCTGATAAGTTTTTACGTCAGTCATAACATCACGAATCAGGTAACGGTTCAAGCCGGCTTTCTGTATCGCTTCAATAATCATATTCATACCGTCATAGGCATGGGCGGCAAAAACGTCAGGTTCAATTCCAAATTTTTCGTAATAATTCTTTTGGAATTCCTTCAATGCAGGATTATTCGCTTTCGGATTATACTGACAGGTAGTTACCAACCCTTCGGCATTTTTACCTGCAATTTTTAAAAACAACGGAGACATAGCTCTGTCGGAAGCAAAAATGGGCAGGTCAATCCCCATTTCCCGTATTTGATTAACTATCAGTGCCGTTTCTTTTGCATTCCCCCAAAGCTGAATGGCATCCGGATTAGAATTTTTGATCCGGTTTATTTGTTTGGTAAAAACAGTATCACCATCTAAAAATCGCACCTCGAGAACTATAGGATGCATCATGCGTTGCGACACTTCTCTGAATTCCTTTGTTCCAACCCTGCCATAACGGTTGTCAACCCGCAATAATGCTACCCGGGACAATTTTTTTTCCTTGTAGATATACTCTGAAAGTGCATAACAACTTTGCCGGTCATCAGAGATACAATGAACCAGCCAGGGGATACGTGTTTCGGTTAAGGTAGGGTCAGGATCACCTGAATTCATCATAGGAATCTCCATCTTCAATGTTGCCCTTAGCGCAACATGAGTATTAATATCATCAATTGAGCCAAGGAATGCCCATACATGCTCATCGTACATTTCTACTACTTTATTGGCTGCAGCACCCCATAATCCAAAATCATCATGTACCATTAATTTGAAGGGGATACCTTTATAACCACCATTCTTATTGGCTTCCTCTATTGCAAGTTCAGATCCCTGTAACATCTGTATCCCTTGCGGAACTATTGGTGAAACACTTAGCGGACCCAGGAACCCGATTCTGACTTCACTAATATCAGTGGGCTCCGGTTTTTCGCGTCCGGCACCGGTGAAAAGTTGCGGATCATCAAAAAAATTAATATAAGCTTCCTGAAATCTGCCATATGGTATGATTTCATCAGTAGCATTACCATAGTTACTCTTTTTCTCCTGGGCAGTTAACTGCAACGCAGAAAAAGCCAAAAGAAATGAAAAGACTAATAATTTATACATCTTTCTCATGATACAATACTTTATTTATTTACAAACAGCAATAACTTCAATTTCTACAAGTAAGGTTTCCCAGCAAAGTCTTGCCTGGATTCCGGTAGCTGCAGGCAGGGGATTGAGCCCTAACCAACTATAAAATGAAGTTCTGATTTTATTAAATTCCGCATAATCCCGTTCAATATCTCTTAAATAGTTGGTTGTTCTTACCACATCGTGCCAGCTCATTCCTTCTGCTTTCAACAAATTGGTTATATTTCTATAGGTCCGCCAGAGTTGTGCTTTAAAGTCTCCAATATGTTCAGGCTGACCCTGGTCATTCACACTGGCTGTTCCTGAAACTAATAAAACTTTATGACCACCAAGGTCAAAACGCAAAGCCCTTGAAAAAGATGATGGTTTTTTATAATCGTATGCCTCATTGATAACACCCGGAGCATGAACTGCATGTTTTGCAACCGGTGGCCGTTCATTATGTATTTTTGGATAATCATATTCTTTCAACTGGTAATTTTCGGTTAAAAATCCCAGTTTAATCATCTCTTCCTTTTCCCCATCTGTCAATTTATTTAAGTCAATAAGTAGTTTCTTTGAATCAGTCATTTTTTATTTTTAGTTAAGATATTTAAAAATTATTTTTTATTTTCTCCCAGTAATTATTTCAGCCTTTCGCCCCGGCTAACTCCATAAGAGGTTGCAACCCATATTTCATCTCCCTGTACGTCCACCCCAATTGTAAAATTGTGTGCAATAGATGTCGAAGCAGGAAATTCCCTGATTTTAATATCATCGGTTAACTTAGCTCCATTGGTTATCAGAACTTTCCCTGCAGTATTATTTTCATTTCTCTGATAAGAAACCCATTTATTTCCATTGAAAGTACTTAATCCCAAATCGGTACAAAAATAGATTACAGGACCTACAGCTCTGCAAAAGTTATTAAAGTTACTTAGAAGCCCGGAATCATGATCAAAGTAAGTATTCCAGTGTGCTCCGTCATACCGGTTTACACCAAAGTATGTAGCTACCCATAATATACCTTCATCATAGGAAACACCGGTTGTTATATCATGAACTACTCCGTCATCAGGAAAAACGTCCAGTTCCATCTGACTATCCGGATCGATATAATCCCTGAACTTTTTTGTTTTGGTGTTATATTCTATTACTCCGCCTCCCCAGGCAGCAATCCATATTTTATCATCACCTGCACAAACTCCGTATGTCCATGGCTCATGCATAGGCGCATTTCTTTCCATGTAAATTTCCCACTCATCAGTATAAGTATTATAATCTCCTGCACCTCCTCCTGTGGCAGACCACACATGTTTTCCATCACAGATCACCGAATAGATAACATTGTTGGCAAGGCCACTATTTAATTGCGTAAATGTATCGAACTTGCCTCCTGACCAGCGGGTTAATCCTCCCAGGGTCCCAAGCCAAACATCCCCTGTAAGTTCGCTTACATCAATAGCAAGTATCCCATTATGCGCAATACCATCTTCCACTGTGTAAGTCCGCCATTCACCATTTTCATAAACGCCAAGTCCACCACTGGTTCCTACCAGTACCCGGTCCCCGTCAATACGGACACAATAGGCTTTATTTGCAGGTAATCCGTCTTTTTGGGTAAATGTTTTCCAGTTACCATAAACAGGCATTTCTCCCGCTTCTTTCTTAATATTCGTGATATTGTCTCCCGGTCCGATAACCCGGGAATTTTCTCCGTCTGTAATCTGATGATCATATTTTTCCCCCTGGATGATTTTTGTATTCTGATTGTTAGGAGAGAAACCCGAGATAGAAATAACCAGTACTGTTATAAACAATACTTTGATCGCTTTTGGTAAATTCCGGTTCAGTCTAAACATTCTTTCTAATTTTTTATTTATTGTAATTAGCATATTTATTATTAGCATAATATTCTTTTAAAAGCTCTTCATACTCTTCAGAGTAGTATTTAGTATAATAACTGGCATCTCTTATCGACCGGAGGAATTTAACAAGGTCATTAAGATTGTCCTTGGTCATATCACTTGTAATCCCATGTCTGTCACCCGGATCGTAGGTTGTCCATATTTCTTCTAAGGTTTGAGCCCGCCCGTCATGTAAAAAGGGGGATGAACTGGAAAGATTATTTAACTGTGGTGTATCGAACGGAATTGAGTCATCACTTTCTGAAAGACTTCCTACATTTTCAAAATTCTTATTTGTGAAATCGGGTGGAGGATGACAAACGTAACAACGATCCTTGGGTTTGATTTCTTTTCCGCAATTCGTATGGATACGGAAAAAAATCTTTTCGCCCCTTTTCTGAGCTTCCGTTAACTCACCCGTTGCATTATATACCAAATTAGGTGGATTTATTATACCTGTAACAATGTAAGCAACAAGGGCATCCAATTCATCATAATCAAATGGTTCGGTTCTTGTTAAGTATGTAGAAAATCTCATTCCATCCTGCTTATAAATACTTTGGTTATGTCCGTTCCATTTAAATGGGGGAATATCTCCAACATCACGCAGTGTCTGTGTATTGGTTACATTCCTTCCCATCCCTACTGCTGCCATATTATAAACCACTCCATCTTCTGCGGCATCAGGGTGACAGGTATAACAACCATATTGATTTTGGAAAGTATGTCCTGAGTTATTAAACAAACGCCGTCCTTTACGTGCCATTGTAATTCTTGAAGGTCCCTTCAGATCAATATGTTTTTCTGTTTCCAGTGTCTTTGTGTTAATAACAGCGATCCTGTCTTCTAATCTTTCTGCTACATACAGATATTTTCCGTCAGGAGAGAGTGCCATGCCTTTTGGATTGGCTCCTGTTGGTATGCGTTTCAAAACATACCGGCTGCTGATACCAAGATGGTTTGAGTATGTTTTTAACTCCTCAGGTGTTGACTCCGCAATAAGTTTTCGCACTTTATTCAAATCTACAACATTGATGACATCTACACCTGAGCTGGATATAAATGCTTTTTCTCCGTCCGGTGTAATAACAACATCAAAAGGATCGGAGTAATAGGAATTGGGTTCATCAGTCAATAATTGAATAATCCTTCCCTCCTCACCGGGTTCAATAATACCAAATCCATGTGTCATCATCCATCCTTGCTCAACCTGTATAGACGGTATCAGGTTTTTGGGGCGAATGAGTGTTGCTACTGCCAAATCACCGGCAGAAGTGAATTCAACATTCTCCATTATATAGGCATGTTCAAACATTTTCCGTTCTTTAACCCTTTGCCTTTTGGCATCAATAACCGTCATTTCAGTTTTAACAGGGGTTCTGGCAGGTCTT
>JAGGXD010000144.1 GCA_021163295.1 Bacteroidales bacterium | reverse complement strand
GAAAAACCATGCCGAGTATGCCTATAAAGGCAATGGACCTTTATCCTTTCAGGAATGAAGCTACCTTTCGCCCCAAACCCGCAGAATATCCCAGAGCTCTTGATCTTAAGGTAAACTCTGAATCGGGTATATATGATGTGGTTGCATTGTTTAACTGGGGTGATGAAAAGGAAGAGAAAGTCATTGATATTAAAGAAGATCTGGGTATTGAAAGCGAAACCGGTTACCTTGTTTTCGATTTCTGGGATCATGATCTTCTGGGAATAACCGGTGAAATGATCAGGGAGGAAATTCCTACACATGGCACAAAGGCTTTGATAATCAGAGAGGTCACTGAAAATCCGCAATTGCTTGCTACTTCAAGGCACCTGACTGCTGCCTGCAGTATTCAGAAAATGAAATGGAGTGCAGAAGAAAAATCACTCACAGGAATTTCCGGAACAGTACCGGGTGATCAGTATAAGTTATTCATCTATGTGCCGGATAATTATGAATTTGACAAAACCCAAATCAATGCCGAAAATGTAATCCATAAAACCAGTACAAACAATATTCTGGAAGTTGGTTTTACCGGTAAGGAAGAACCTGTTAAATGGGAGATTATTTTCAAAAATTAAATTAGATGTTTCATAGAAATATTCTCCATTCAGGGAATCACATCCCGGGTCACTTCAGTATCCGGGGCTTTTGGAATCGGTTTTTTGGTTAGTGTGTTTTTGTTACCCTGTACCTCTGATCCCTATGTGGTTGTGATCGGCATGTTGAGTGAATCCTCATCCAGATTTCTGGCAATTTGGATACTTCTAATTTATAACCTAATCTTCATCCTGCCTTTTATTGCAATAACACTCGGTGTAGGCTATGGCTTAACCACTACGGCAAGAATGGAGAAGCTGAGAAGAGAAAAACTCAAGGGAATCCATCTAATGATCGGCCTTATCATGCTTTCAATTGGAGTAGGCCTCATACTACTGGTAATCACTGGTAATATTTGATTCGGAGATTGCTCGGATATTGTGGGTCATTTTTACATCACAAAGCATTTTACATTACATTTGTTGAAATAACACATATTTGTAACATAAAAAATTTGAAAAATAATATGGCATGAAAGCATCACACTTATTTCTCAGAACAGTTTTATTACTAATAGCACCTTTATTAATATATTCTTGTAATACTGACAGAAAGAACGAAGGGAAATTACTACCCATGCCAAATATTCTTATCTGTATTGCAGATGATGCGAGTCATATGAGTGCATACGGATATTCCTGGATAAAGACACCGGGTTTTGACAGGGTAGCAGAAGAAGGTATTCTTTTCACAAATGCCTATACACCCAACTCAAAATGTGCTCCTTCGCGGTCATGCATTCTTACGGGCAGGAATTCCTGGCAACTTAAAGAGGCAGCAAATCACTGGTGTTATTTTCCTGAAAAATTCAAGTCATTTTTTGAAGTATTAAAAGAGCATGGTTATTATACAGGTTATACGGGTAAAGGTTGGGCTCCCGGAGTAGCCGGAAAAATCAATGGTAAACCCAGGAGGTTAACAGGAGAACCCTTTCAGGAAATAAAAACAGATCCACCTGCAAAATTTATATCGAATAAAGATTATGCGGAAAATTTTCGTTCTTTCCTGAAAAGCAAACCTGAGAATAAACCTTTTTGTTTCTGGTATGGTGCTCATGAACCTCACAGAGCATATGAATTTGAGGCAGGTATCCGGAAAGGAGGGAAGAGATTATCTGATATAGATAGTGTATATTCTTTTTGGCCGGATATCGACAGTGTAAGAACCGATATGCTGGATTATGCATTTGAAGTTGAGTATTTTGATAAGCATCTTCAAAAAATACTTAAGATACTTGAGGAACAAAACAAACTGGAAAATACTCTTGTAATTGCTACATCAGATCATGGTATGCCGTTTCCAAGAGTAAAGGGGCAAGCATATGAATATTCCAATCATGTACCACTATCAATAATGTGGAAAAACAGGATAATAAATACAGACAGAGTTGTTAATGACTATGTGAGTTTTATAGATATTGCTCCTACTATTCTTGAACTTTCACAAATAGATCAGGAACAATGCGGCATGCAGCCCATCGAAGGTAAAAGCCTGACAGATATTTTCTATTCTGACAAGTCAGGCATAATCAATACCGAACGGGATCACGTTTTAATCGGGAAAGAAAGACACGATATTGGAAGACCAGCTGATATTGGTTATCCTATCAGGGGTATTATTAAGGATGGATATTTGTATATACATAATTTCAAAACAGAACGCTGGCCGGCAGGTAATCCTGAAACAGGTTATCTGAATTGCGATGGCAGTCCGACTAAAACGGTTATACTTAATCAGCACAGAAAATCAAAAAATATTGATTACTGGAACTGGTCATTCGGTAAACGGCCTGAAGAAGAATTGTATAATATTGACAAAGATCCCGATTGTATTAATAACCTTGCAAACAAGTCGCAATATCAGGAACGGAAAGATACGCTAAAAGTGCAATTATTTAACGAGTTAAAAGAACAGGGTGATCCCAGGATGTTTAGTAATGGTGATGTTTTTGACGAGTATTCCTATGCTGACACAAAAGATACTGCTTTTTACGAACGGTATATGAGAGGAGAAAAATTGAACGCAGGCTGGGTGAATAAATCTGATTTTGAAAGAGAACAGTAATCAGTATAAAAATCAGGTAATAGCAGGAAATATCTGTTTCTTTAAACCCCGAGGAACGTTTGCACAAATTGACCCGGATGATGCATTTCAACAAACAATTCAGCGAAAATTACCACAAAGCTATTGAAAAGCGTCTGAAAGAGGACAATGCATTTATCCTGAAATAGTATCTATTCTATGGAAGCGTTTGTTGATTTTTATGGGGGAATATAAATTTTTAATTATAATTTTTTATAGTAACAATATCTATTTCTTGCCACTATCCCCTTGGATAATTTGGTAAATAGAACATATTAATGGCAATATCAATTTCAATAATCAATTTCAGCAGTGCTGCTTTTTTGCTATTCTCCCCCAATAATACAGTTCTGTTTTGGTATAGAACGATTAATTTGAAACTCATAAACCAAAACGCAACAACGTGAATTTGGCAATCTAATTGAAATACAAGATAATTACCCTAAATATGTTGTTACTATGGACAAATTTAATTCCGGTTCATACAAAGGTATTGAACATGTTCATATTATCGATTGGTGATAAAGATATAGTAAAGTATTTATTCTTAGTTGCAGAAAATAACCTTGTATTATAAGCAATAATTGCAGAAAATAACCTTGTGTTTTTAGCAACAATTGCAAATCCATGAGTAATATTGGTATAGTTATTTTAGACGGACAGCAGTGTAAATAAATATAATAGTCGAAATAATTTGCAAAAACAAAACACTGTTGTGTTTTTGCATTAAATATGTGATAACACTATTGTATTTTAGCATGAAAAGAGAGATAACACAATATTTAGCATATTTTCAGATTTTAACGCATCCCTTTCAATAACAAATCAAGGTAATTATTTCTGTTGATTAGCTGAAGAACACCATCATATTCATTTTTCCATGCTTTTGGCATCCTTACTTTGTTCTTTTCCATTTT
>JAGGXD010000024.1 GCA_021163295.1 Bacteroidales bacterium | reverse complement strand
CGTAATGTGATGAATTGTAACCATTGTGTCATGTTATATGCTCCAATTCGTTTAATAACCACATGATCGTTCTTTTTTAATAACGGAAAATCCATGTTTTCACGAAGAACATCAATATTCATACAGAGCGGACCATAAATAGCAGTTTCTTCTGTATGGTGCGAAAATGGTTGTGCGGGGACAATAATATGCTCATACCAGAAAGAGGTAAATAACAGATTAACACCAATATCCAAAATGGTTGAACGTCTGCCATCGGCTAAACGTTTGTTTGCCAGTACTGTTCCCAGAAGATAACCTGAGTCGTCAATTAAAGCACGACCTGTTTCAAGGATAAGAAGCGGAAGCTTATCGGGCTTGATATGAGAATTAACAAGTCCGGAGGTGATTGCTTCGGCATAATCATCAAAATCAGGCACTGTATCTGTTCCCGGCAGGTATGCTCCCTTAAGTGTATTTCTTGAGGCGAACCCACCACCCATATCAATGTACTTAATGTTGTGATTGTATTTATTTTCAATATTTACTACCAGATCAGCTAGTTTTCCGGCAGCGATTTTATATGGATTAGCTGCAAGGAGAAATGTACCAATATGAGTATGCAGCCCAACAAGATCAAGCTTTTTGCCGATCATAATCCTGTTAATGGCATCCCACGCTTCGCCGTTTTCATAATTAAATCCAAAACGGTCCCATTTAGGATAAATTCCGGTGTCCATATTTACACGAATAGCAACCCTGGGTTTCTTGTTCAGCTTATCACTTAATTCATTTAACATGTACATTTCATCGAAATGATCAATATGGATAAGGGAGTTGTTTTGAATGGCTTTTTCTAGATCTTCAGCAGATTTATCCGGTCCGTTAAAAATAATGTACTTACCGTCAACACCGTTTGAAAGAGCTTTATCATATTCAAAACCGGATACAACCTCTGCCCAGCTTCCCTCCTGGTGATAAACACTGCAAACAGCATCAAGATAATTGGTTTTATATGACCAGGTAAACTGAACTTTTGGATAACGTGTTGTAAAAGCTCTTTTAGCATTGCTTAACGTTTTACGGATAGTTTTTTCAGATAATATATACAGGGGGGATCCATATTCATCAATCAGGTTTTTAACATTAAGACCATCAATTTCAGTGATAGGATCGAACCCCATTTTCATACCAAATTTACTTGGCATTCCTGACTGTAATTTTTTTATAAATGGTCGTTCAAATGGTTGTTTTTCCATTGTTATTAAATTTAAATATTGTTATTATAAAGCTAAAGTTATAATTTACCGGTTGTGGATAATTTTTCAAAATCTTTCAGATCTATTATCAGATCGTAAGAATATCTTACAAACATTTTGCCAATTTGATATTTATCAAAAGGCTTAACCTTTTCTCCAAGGGCTAATCTAACCATTGCCTCGGGAAGATTCTGGCCTGCCCCTACAGCAAGATATACCCAGGCAGGAATGCGCGGATTAATCTCAATGATATATAATTCGTTTTTGCCGGTCTTAATAAGCTCAAGCTCCATTCCACCCCTCCATTTTGTAGAGCTGATAATTTTATGAGTAAGATCTAACATTTCTTTGTTATCAAGAGTTATACCACCCCAGGCTTTTCCTTTATCAGTGATATATTGCTTCCGCATAGGAACAGCTCCAATTGTAATACCTTTACCATCACCAAGAGCAACTACATTAACCTCTGTTCCCTTGATAAATTCCTGAATAATTACCGGAAGGCCCCACTTTGCGCTTATTTTATTGTAATGCATACGCACCTGTTCTTCGTTATAGGCAAGATATGCATCATAAAATTTGCCTTTTACCATAACAGGATATTCAAAGTCATCACGAATTTTATCAATATCAGAATGTTTCAGAATAGATTTGCTTTTTGGAACGTTAACACCATGTTTTTTACCAAAAGCAGGCAACTCTGATTTATGCCGTTCTTCAAACTGCTCAATAGTTGGCAGGAAGGTTTTGATTCCCATTTCAGTCAAACGAGCAGAAGATTTCATAAAAGTATAAAGCTCGGCATCGAAATTCGGAATCAGAACATCTATTTTTTCACGGTTCTGAATATATTCAAGACGTTTTATCAGGTCACCGGAGCCTTCTGAGGGGTATGGTACCTGGTAAACCTTGTCAACAATATTGCGCATGTAAATACCAGGTTCCAAAGTTTCGTATGCCAGACCAATAACAGTTAGATCAAAAGCTTCGGATTCACGAATAGAACGAATAACAGGAACTCCCGGACCGGGATTATCGGTATTATTCAATCCCGTGACGGCAAGGGTTACTTTGGGCTTATTCATAATATAAAATTATTAATCATCATTTTCCATAAGGTTAAATTGCTTCAGGGTTTGTATAAAATCAAGAAAATATTTATCAAATTCACCCGAGGGAACATCATATTTTTTTGTCATGGTATCATGAATTTTATCAAAATCTTTTTCTTGTTTTAAAAGATTTAATATTTCAGCACCAACTGGATTCATAGAAAATGAATCACCCGAATTAGGATCAAATACAAACCCTGATTCACTTACAGCAATATTTTTTTTCAGTTTCATTTTTTTTTGAGATTAATCACCGGTACAAAAATCAGCAATGTTATTCAATTAATGTTACAAAATTTCAATTAAATGTTACAAAATCTATGCTAAACTGGGATAGAGGGAATAGAGGGGATAAAGGGAATAAAAGGGATGATGAAATAATGGTTAAGCGTGTTAACTCACTAATAATTAACAGTTAGCAGCCAATGGCTAATAGAAGAGTGTTCGAAAAAAAATACGTATAATCCTGAAGAACTTAATATAGCTTATCAATGGGTTTTTTGAGAACAAAACTGCTTTTTTTATAATCGGTTACAGATACCCCGATTTCTTTATGGAATTGGTTGGAAAGGTATTGCACACTGCTATAGTCCATCATAAAGGCGATTTCACTAAGGGTGTACTCATTCTGATCGATAAGTTCTTTAATTCGTTCCATTTTTTGGAGTATGATATACCTTTCAAGCGTGATGGGTTCATGTGAAGAATAAATCCTTGAAAGATATGAATAGCTCAAACCCAGTTTTTCTACCAGATAGTCTGACTTCCGAACGATGGAATCTACGTTGTTCAAGTAGTGAATAAGCTCAATTACAGCGATTTTTATCTGTTCAATAAGTTGCAATTCCCTGTCTTTGATCAGTTCAAAACCATACTTTCCCAGAAGGTTATCAATAAATTTATCTGTGATTAATGCAGGAGAATAAGTAACAGTAATCGTTCCAAGTTGGATATTGTTTACCCGGATACCTGCTTGCCCGAATTTTTCTTTTAGCAGAATAATGCAACAGTTACACACCATATTTTTAATATGGAAAGTCCGGGTTATTGTTTTTTCATTACCGCCCATTTATTACCGGTTAGAAATTTCTAAGTTAATAAAACCTTTGTAATTTAAGATATTTTGACTTGTGACGGTTTAATCTAAATATTTCTTTGTTCAGGCATTGGTTTTTTAAGTACAAAAAAGAGCAGGATAAAACCAGACAGAACAAAAGGAATACTAAGCCACTGCCCCATATTTAAATTCATACCCGACTCAAAAGCTACCTGGTTGTTTTTGATAAATTCAACAAAAAACCTGAAAGTAAAAACCAATATCATGAACAAACTAAATAATAATCCGGATTTAAATACACCCCTGTTTTTTTTATATATGAAGTAGAGAAGAATAAAGACAAACAAATATGCAAGCGCTTCATATATCTGTGTTGGGTGTTTTGGTACTGTTTCTCCGTTTCTTAGGAAAACAAACCCCCAGGGGAGATTAGTTTCAACACCGTATATTTCAGAATTCATCAGGTTTCCGGTTCTGATAAAGAAACCGGAAAGAGCTACAACAACAGCCACCCTGTCAAGGATCCACAAATAAGATTTTTTCGACTTTTTGGCAAACAGATATAAAGCAATAAAAATACCTATTCCGGCACCATGACTTGCAAGTCCGCCATGCCAAACCATAAGTATTTCAACAGGATTACTGAGATAATAAGCTGGTTCGTAAAACAGACAATGACCAAGACGGGCACCAATTATTGTACCAAGAGCCATGTATAAAGTCAACCTGTCAAGGACTTCTTCCGGTATTTTTTCCTTTTTAAAAAACCCGGCCATAATAAGGTAACCGAAGAAAAATGAGGAGGCAAATAAAAGACCATACCAACGAATTGCAAATTTGCCAACACTAAAAATTTCAGGATTTACATTCCAGGGGATATCTAAAATCATAAAAATAAATTGTTAAAATATTTCGCACTTATCAACACAGTAATATATTGACGTTAAGATGAATAATGAACAAGGAACATCGATTAACGATTTGCGAAGTAATTTAAAATCAGAAATCTAAAATCAGCGTTCCTTATTCGATATTCAAGATAACCAGAACTTACAGATTTTTGGGGAAACATGAAATTATGAGCAAAACTAAAAAATAATAATATCTCCTCATATATAATAGGTAGAAATATTTGTAAAGTTTGTAGATTTGCTGATTACACCACAAAATTAAATTTTTTGTGAAAAAACTTGCTTTTCCGATATTAGTTTCAATTATTATGTTAAGCACAATAAATTGTGCACGTGTAGGAACTCCTGTTGGAGGGGAAAAAGATGTTTTGGCTCCCGAAATAATTGGCAGTACTCCGGATAACTATTCAAAGAATTTTGGATCAGACAAAATAGAAATAGAAGTTAATGAATTTGTGCGTTTTGATAATCTGAATCAAAAACTTGTTATTTCACCACCACTTGATGAAAAACCTGAAATATTTGTAAGGGGAAAGAAAATTATTATTGAGCTGGGGAAACAGGAATTAAAGAAAAATACAACCTATACTTTTTCTTTTTATGACGCCATAGTGGATAATAATGAGGGAAATCCGATATTAGATTATGAATTTGTTTTTTCCACGGGAAACCAGCTGGATTCATTGTCAGTAAACGGCATTGTACTCAGGGCGTTTGATCTTGAGCCGGAAGAAGAAGGAGTGGAGGTGTTATTATATGATCTTTTGGATGATACCATTCCGCAAACAACACCTCCTTTGTATATTGGAAAACCGGATAAAGAGGGTAGATTCAGGATAAATAATGTTAAAGCAGATACATTCAGAATATTCGCAATAATAGATGGTAATAGGAATCATTATTTTGACCAGTCAGGAGAGACATTTGCTTTTTCAGATTCACTCCTTTTTGTTAATGCACCGCCGGAATTTTTTATTGACACTACGAAAAAAGACACAACAAATATTGATACAATGAGTGTTGATACAATAGGTATTGATACAATAGGTATTGATACAGTAGGTATTGACACAACAGAAATGAAACCAGATGCCAGGCTATTTCTTTTTACGGAAGACCATTCAATTCAATACCTTAAAAATTCGACAAGAGAAACCAGGGAACATATTCAGCTGGTTTTTAATATGCCATTAAATGAGAGAAAACTAAAAATTACACCGATTGATATTGATACAAAAAACGAATGGTTTATAAAAGAAGAATTTGTTATCGGAGACACTGTAAGTGTTTGGATTACAGATACAATATTATCTGCTACCGATTTGATAACACTTAAACTGGAATACATAAAAGAAGATTCTACAGGGAATTATATTTCTTTTTCAGATACTTCACTATTAAGATACATAGCTCCTGTCGGAAAAGGAAAAGGCAGACAGGAGGTTGTTGGGAAAGCAGAGAAAACGCTTGTATTAACTCCATCGATAAGAAAAAACGCTCAAATTGAACTAAATCAGAAAATCAGTATTGAGTCTAAAACACCAGTAGAGATAGTAGATACGTCAAAAATTAAAATGTTTGTTTATAACGATTCATTACAAATTAATACCGGATATAATCTGGAAAAGGATTCTCTGCAAATTCGGAAGTTCAGGATTAGTACAGAATGGAAGGAAGATACTAAATACGGATTATTTATTGAACCGGGTGCTTTCAGCGGTATATATGGTTACGATAATGATACTCTTATTCTGGATTTCAGAACACGTAAACTGGACTACTATGGTAAAATTATTGTAACATTGAAGACAGTTTCGGAAAAAATGATTATTCAATTACTTGATAGTAAAGGTGTGATGCTAAAGGAAAAAACAGAATGGTCAGGCAACATTGTTGAATTTTCTTACTTAAAAGCGGGAGAATACAAACTTAAAGCAATTTACGACAGGAATGGAAACGGGAAATGGGATACGGGGAATTACGAAGAAAAAAGACAACCGGAAAAAGTTAAATTTTTTAACGAACAAATAAAAGTCAGATCTAACTGGGATTTGAAAATTGAATGGGATTTAGGAACTAAATAAATATTAACCATAAAAAGCAAAAAAATGAAAACCCTACAAGCTTTAATTCTGTTACTTGTTTTTTTTATGTTTTCCCAGTGTACAGGGGAAAAATATAAAGTAAAAGAAAGTATTGATGAAAATGGTTATTCGTATGAAACCATTACAAACGACCCTCTCAAAACCCGTATTTACACTCTTGAAAACGGGTTAAAAGTTTATCTTTCTATAAATAGGGACGAACCCAGGATACAAACTCTTATAGGAGTACATGCAGGATCAACTTCAGATCCTGTTGAAACCACTGGATTAGCTCATTATTTTGAACACATGATGTTTAAAGGAACAGATGAAATTGGTGCTCTTAATTGGGAAAAAGAAAAAATACTTCTGCAGGAAATATCAGACTTGTTTGAAAAACGCAGGGCAACGGATGACCCGGATAAAAAGAAAAACATATATCATAAAATTGACAGCGTATCTGCACTGGCTGCAAATTATGTTGCTGCCAACGAATATGATAAACTTGTATCAAGCATTGGGGCAAAGCGTACAAATGCAGGAACGTCGTATGATTTCACAGTATTTATTAACGATATTCCTTCTAATGAATTTGAAAAATGGGTGAAATTGGAATATGAAAGATTTTCGGATATGGTGCTAAGGATTTTCCATACCGAATTAGAGACTGTTTATGAAGAATTTAATATGTATCAGGATGATGATAACAGCCGGGCAAATAATGTTCTAATGAAAGCACTTTTTAAAAACCATCCTTATGGCAGAGATGTAATTGGTTTGCCTGAACATATTAAAAACCCGTCACTTGAAAATATTTATGAATTTGCCGAAAAATTTTATGTTCCTAACAATTTAGCTATTGCACTTGCAGGTGATCTTGATTTTGAAAATACGATAATAATTATTGACAAATATTTCGGGAAACTTGAAAAAACAGATCTTCAAAAAATTGAACAACCTAAGGAAGATCCAATTGAAAAACCGATTGAAAAAATTGTAACAGGACCGTCTGCCGAGAATATAACCCTGGCTTATCGGTTTAACGGTGATAATTCAGAAGACTATCCTTATGTAACAATTATCGATATGATCCTGAATAACAGCCAGGCCGGACTTATTGACCTTGACCTGGTGCAAAAACAAAAAGTACTGAATGCTTACACATATCCGCGTTTCTTAAAGGATTATGGAATGCATGTATTCAAAGGTGTTCCCAGGGAGGGGCAAACACTTGAAGAGGTGAAGGACCTTTTACTGGAAGAAATTGAAAAAGTGAAAAACGGAGAATTTGATGATTGGTTGATCGAAGCAGTGATAAATGACCTGAAACTTTCTGAAATAAGACAAAATGAATATAATTTTAGTCGTGCCTTTGGATATATTGATGCTTTTACAAAAGATATCCCCTATATTGACAGGGTAAAATTCCTTGATAATCTTGCAAAGATTACTAAAGAGCAAGTTGTGGAATTTGCAAAAGAGAAATATAAAAACAATTGGGTTGTTGTTTATAAGAAAACCGGGGAGAATGATAAATTAGTTAAAGTTAAAAAACCCGAAATTACACCGGTTCCGATAAACAGATCAGAACATTCAAAATTCTACGAAAAATTTCAACATGAAAAAACTAAATCACTGGAACCGGTTTTTATTGATTTCGAGGAAAAAATATCTACTGATTACCTCGGAAATGATGTTGAGATAAAATATATTCAAAACGAAAACAATAAATTATTTACTCTTCAATACATAATTGAAATGGGTAAAAACCATAATATTAATTTACCATTGGCAGTGAATTACCTCCCATATCTGGGAACAGACAAATATACACCATCAGAATTGCAGCAAGAATTGTTTAAGCTTGGAATAACCCTTGATGTTTATGCGGGTAACAGAAGATCATATATCTATATAACGGGACTTGAAAGCTCTCTGGAACCGGGGATAAAGCTTATGGAACATGTTCTTTCTGCTGTAAAGCCGGACAAGGAAGCATATGATGAATATGTAAAAGGGGTTTTAAAAGAAAGAATGAATGCTAAACTTAATAAGTCAACTATTCTATACCAGGCAATGTTTAACTATGGTATATATGGTGAAAACTCTGCGTTTTCAAATATAATACCGGAAGAAGAACTAATTGCAATGGACCCGGAAGATCTTACAACCCTGATACGGGAACTTTATTCGTATAAGCATAAGGTATTTTACTATGGTAATTTGAGTCTTAGCGATGTAAAATCGATTATTGAAAAATATCATAAAACCACAAAAGAGTTTAAAGAAATTCCCAAACCGGCTATTTATACAGAACGGGAAATAAGTGAGAATAAGGTATATTTTGTTAATTATGATATGGTACAGGCCAATATTATCATGATGTCAAAAGATGAAAAACTAAATATGTCTCTTTTTCCGGCTGCAACATTGTTTAATGAATACTTTGGGAGTGGGTTATCATCAATCGTTTTTCAGGAAATACGCGAATCGAGGGCGCTTGCATATACTGCTTATGCTAACTTTTCATTTCCCAGGTACAAAGACCAGTCGCATTTCTCATATGCTTTTGTTGGCACCCAGACAGATAAGTTAAAAACAGCAACTGATGCAATGCTTGAACTGATGAATAATATGCCACATGCTGAGAAACAATTTAACCTGGCAAAAGAATCAATAATAAAGAAGATTGAAACAGAAAGAATTACTAAAGAAGCAATTTATTCCACATATATTCGAAATCTTGACCGGGGTATAAATTATGACAACAGAAAGGATGTTTATGAAGCCATGAAAATAATGACAATGGATGATCTGGATAAATTTTTCAGGCAACACATTGCCAGTAAAAATTACACTTTCCTTGTTTTGGGAAACAGGAATACTTTGGACATGAATATCCTGAAACAATTGGGACAAATTCACGAACTGGAGCTTGAGGACATATTTAATTATTAAAATAAAAAGATTGTAAAAATGAAAGAAGTAACATATGGACTTGATATTGGGGGAACCAATAGTGTTATTGGAATTGTTGACAGAGAAGGACAAATTCTTGCTGAAGATACAGTGTCAACCAGAAAATACCCGGTTGTTGAGGATTTTGTTGAGGCTTGTTTTTCTCTGATGAAAAAACTGGAAAAATCTTTAAGCGAAGAAGTGAAAATCATGGGAATTGGGATTGGAGCACCAAATGCAAATTATTATAATGGAACAATAGAACACCCGCCCAATCTTGTCTGGGAAGGGATTATCCCCCTGGCCGATATGTTTAAAAAATATTATGACGTTCCGGTTGTGCTTACAAATGATGCTAATGCAGCAGCTATGGGTGAGATGATTTTTGGCGGTGCCAAAGGCATGAAGCATTTTATAGAATATACTCTTGGAACAGGCCTTGGAAGCGGAATTGTAATTAATGGCGAAATCCTGTACGGACATACCGGATTTGCAGGGGAAATAGGACATATTATTATGAAGCCGGGAGGAAGAGATTGTGGATGCGGACGACAAGGATGTTTGGAAAATTATGGGTCAGCAACCGGGTTGGTGAGGACAATGCACGAACTTCTTGGTAAAAGAAGAGATGAAAGCAAACTACGAAAAATTCCCTGTGAAGAGCTGGATTCAAAACAAATTTTTGATGCTGCAATAGAAAATGACAAAATTGCACTTGAAGCTTTTGATGAAACTGCAAAGATCCTGGCTTTGTCAATGGCAAATGCTGTGGCTTTTTCAAGTCCTGAAGCTATTTTTGTTTTTGGTGGCCTGGCAAATGCCGGCGACCTGCTTCTCAAACCCACCAGGGAATATTTGGAAGAAACCCTCCAGATAATGTTTAAGGGAACAGTAAAACTATTACCCTCTGAAATACCAGAAAGCAAAGGCGCAGTGATGGGGGCGAGCGCACTGGCATGGAATGAAATACTGAATAAATAAAAGAGGCATGAACTTAAAACACTTTAAACATATTTTTATTTACTCATTCACTCATTTTTAATATGAAAGGCAATGCTATTATAGGACAATCGGGTGGCCCTACTGCTGTTATTAATGCCAGTCTTGCAGGTGTAATAGAAAAAGCCCGGAAATCGAAAAAAATCGGGAATATATTTGGCATGAAATTCGGAATTGAAGGTTTTATGCAGGAAAAAATCATTGATCTTGGAAATCAAACTGATAAAATTATTTCAGGACTAAGAACTACTCCTTCTTCTGCCCTTGGTTCATCAAGACATAAATTGCAACAGCAGGATTTCCCCAAAATAATGGAAGTGCTTAAGAAGTATAATATCAGGTACTTTTTTATGATTGGCGGAAATGACACAATGGATACTATCAACAGGATTGAATCTTATTGTAATAGTAATGGTTATGAAATTATTGGAACAGGAATACCCAAAACAGTTGATAACGATCTGTATGGTACAGATCATACCCCGGGATACTCTTCGGCAGCACGAACAAATATTCTGAATGTTCTGCAGGCGGGAATTCTTGCACGGGACATGCAAAAGGTGGACAAATTTGTAATTTATCAGACAATCGGAAGGGATTCGGGATGGCTGGCTGCAGCAACAGCATTAGCAAAACGGAAAGAAGATGATGCGCCACATTTAATATATACCCCGGAATTTGATTTCAATAAGGATGAATTTCTAAAAGATGCAGGATCATGTATTGATAAATATGGTTGGGTTTCTGTTATTTGCGGAGAAGGTTTGAAATTTAAAGATGGTACCCCGGTGAGTGCATCAGAAACGAAGGACAAATTTAGTAATGTTGAATTTGGAGCAATGGGTGGATCAAGTGTTGGGATAAATCTTCATAAGATGTTAGTAGATAAATTTGGATACAGGGGAGAATTTCAAATTACCGAATCGCTTATTATGAGTGCTGCTGACAGAACAGTAAATCTTGATCGCAGAGAAGCCTTTATTTGTGGTATTGAGGCAGTTAAACTGGCCGAAAAAAACCAATCGGGATATATGATTGCGCTTGAAAGAAAATCAAATAATCCATATCGAATTAAATATAGCAAAGTATTACTCAGCGATGTAGCTGTTAAGGCAAAGCCAATGCCTCTGAAATATTTTAATAAAAATGGTAATTTTGTCAATGAAAAATTCATTGAGTATATTAAGCCGTTAATTGGAAAACTGCCTGAGTTTGTTGAACTGGAAAATAAAATAGTAAAACGAGATTAGAATGGAACTGAAATTTAATAAAGTTGTACTTGCTTTTCATGCACATCCGGATGATACCGAAGCCTTTGCTTCAGGAACACTAAAGCTTTTAAAAGACAAAGGATATAAAATTGTTATTGCTACTATGACTGCCGGAGGAATGGGAGGGATAAATTCAACAGAGCAAGAAACGATTGAAACCAGAAAAACGGAAGCCCGTAAAGCGGCCGATGTTTTGGATGCTGAATATTATTGCTTTAATGGCAGGGATGGCTACTTGTTTGACACTGAGGAAATAAGAATTGAGACAGTTGAGTTAATGAGGAAGGTAAATGCGGGAATTGTATTAACTCATCTGCCAATGGATTATCATAGTGACCATAGAACTACCTGTAATATTGTTGAAACAGCAGCAATGATATCTTCATTGCCAAATGTTCCCTGTAAAGAAGCCCCGCTTGAAGTAACGCCATTGCTATATCATACCGCCCCTTTGACATTATCTGATCCATTGGGCTCTGAGATACAACCCCCACATTTTTTTGTTGATATTACATCTGTGATTGATACCAAAATGGAAATGCTAACTTATCATAAATCTCAAATGGAACTAATGAAGCACATGCATAAAATAGAAGATTTTTTTGGACATATGAAAAAGGCAAACGTGGATTATGGTAAAATGGTTGGGATTGATTATGCGGAAATTTTCTGGCAACATCTTGGCGGGGGATTTCAAAAAGAACCACAAATACAGGATGATATAAAAGAATATATTGTAAGAATGGAGTAAAGGGGAAAAGAAAATTAAAAATTAGAAATTAAAAATTAAAAAAGGAATAGAGGAAATAAAGGGAGAAAAGAAAAAAACCAGTAACCAGTAACCAGTAACCAGTAACCAGGATCTTTGAATGTTATTTATATGAAATACAATAATCAATAAAATTTAATTCCTAAAAAAATATATACCATGGAACAGAATAATGAGAAATACTCAAAATATGCTATTGTTGAGGAGATGCTTGAAACAGCAGAGGTTATAAAAAATTTTGACCCGTCTGTATCAGGCAGATTTATTTCCGCAATTCGTGAAAAAGGAAGATTGTTTCTTACCGGCGAGGGAAGCAGCAGATTATTTCCTGCAAAAAGAGCTATTTACGAGGCATTGAAAAAAGGGAACT
>JAGGXD010000090.1 GCA_021163295.1 Bacteroidales bacterium | reverse complement strand
GTTTCGGTAGATCCGGGCCAGTAATCGTCAAACAAATAATGTTGTGATACTCCAGACAATCCATCCCTTGTCATATCTTTAATCATATTATGCCCGAATATTCCAATCCAGTTCCATATACCGGCATCAATATTCTGGGCAATCGGATCATGTGGTGGTGGGACAAAATAACGGGCACCTGTTGAACCCATCTGATGCTTTTCAACCATCACCTGTGGTAACCAATCCGTATTATAAATACCGGCAATTACTTTTGTATCTTCCTGGGATAGGATAACAAAATCGCGATTATTATCGTGTCCAACATACTTATGATAAACCCTTGGCAAAGAGGCACCTTCATACTTTGTATCTTTATATTTCCGGTAGTTGTTCACAACCATATCCATTCCATCAGGATTATGGCATGGAATCATCATATAAACCATATTATCAAGCCATTCAAGCATTTTTGCATTTGTTGTTGTAACTAACTGATGGGCAATTAGTGGTGATGCCTGTGAAGGGCCTACCTCTCCAGAATGCATTGAGAGAGTACCTAGCACAAAGACCTTCCCTTCATTAATCAACTTTGCTCTTTCAGCATCCGATATCTCAGGATTCAAAGCAAGTTCATGGTTAATTATTTTCAGATGATCAAGATTACTAATATTCTCTGCCGAAGAAATAAACCCAATAAACATTGGTTTTCCCATTGGTGATTTTCCATTCTCAACCAGTTTAAATTTCGGGGATGCTTTATCAAGCAAAGTGAAGTACTTAATTAGCTCTTCGTAATCGAATAGCATTCTATCTGCTCCCGGTTTAAATTTAAAAAAATCTTCCGGAACCGGAATATTTGTCTGTCCGTTTAACAGGCATGCGTGAAGCAACAAGGTTACGGATAATAGTAATAGGATTTTTTTCATAGGTATAAGCTTAGTAACTATTTAGTGTAAAAAAAATGGAATGATTGAAAATGCTAAAATGATTAAATACTAATATATCTGAATTTTTAGGTTAATCTGCATTTTGCCGACTGTAGACTGCTGACTGATTAGTTATTAAATCTCTTTAACCAGGGCATTTTTCCATCTGATTTTGATACCACCCCCGGCATGTATCTGAAGGGCAATTGAACCGGTAGCCTCACCTATTTTTTCATCTTCCAGTTCAACCATTTTAACTCCGTTAAGCCAGGTTGTCACCTTATCTCCTACAACCCTTATTCTAAGAGTATTCCATTTACCCATTTTCAGAATATTTTCTTTTTCATCCGGTATCTGCACCAACCAACCACGTCCATATGATTCATATATACCCCCTGTATCATGATCAGGAGGTGCAACTTCCACCTGCCAGCCGGTTATTTTTGTTCCTTCGATTGAGGAGCGAAAAAAGACTCCGCTATTCCCATCCGATTCCTGGATAAAGTCAATTTTAAATTCAAAATCGGTATATTTCTTTTCCGTAGCGAAATAACCATATTGCTTATCAGGACCACTTTCACATACCAGAAATCCATCCTCTACATACCATTTCTCAGTTCCATAGATCTTCCATCCGGTAAGATCTTTCCCATTAAAAACAGAAACCCATTCCCCGTTTTCTAATTCCTGAGGAGGGTTGTCAAAGTTTCCCGATGCACAGATTGAAGTAATAAAAAAAGCTATAAAGGCTATTCTAAAATATTTCATGTATTTCATGGCAAGTATCAGGATATTATAGTTCGCGAATTTTAATATTTCTAAACCAGGTTACACTTCCATGATCCTGAAGGGAAATACTCCCCGTGTGAGCAAGACCATATTTTGGATATTCACTCCATTTGCCATTCTTAACTTTTTCAGTCCATTCATCAGTCCACAATTCATATTCAACAACTTTTTCTCCATTAAGCCAATGTTCAACATGTGAGTCATTCACTAAAATCCTCGAAGAATTCCATTCACCAACAGGTTTTATCTTTGCATTCTTTGGCGGATCCATTGCATAATTAGCTCCGGTTGTCTGCCATTCTTCAAGTTTCTGTGGGAACCCGATATCATCAATTAACTGGTATTCCGGTCCGGTTGCATAAACTGCCGGATAATCACCTTCAAGAACATGATATAATATTCCGCTATTTCCACCCGGAGAAATTTTCCACTCAATCTTCAGCTCGAAGTTGTCAAATTCCTGATCAGTAACAATATCGCCACCAATATCACCTCCTTTACCAAGCGCTACAAAACAGTCATTTTCAACTATCCATCCTTCATCAATAGAATCTTTGTTAAATTTATGCCAACCATTTGTAGTTTTGCCATCAAAAAGAAGTTTCCATCCATCCTGAATCTCATCCTCAGTTAAAGTATTCATTAATACTTCATCCTGGATAACCTGAATTTCCTGGTTTTCCTGATCGTTTTTTTTGTTATCCTTTTTACCCCCGCAATCCATTAACATAAAAATCAAAATCAGGGCACCCATAGCATAAAAAATACTACTTTTCTTCATCGTTTTTTGTATTAAAAATGGTTATACATATAAAGCCTTTCTTCAAAAAATACACAGGGAGTAAATTATGAATCTACAAAATAAAATCTGTTAAAATACGTTATTAAACCCCTAAGTTCCTTTAGCTAGACTTTTAAAAAATTCCCCTAAAAG
>JAGGXD010000207.1 GCA_021163295.1 Bacteroidales bacterium | reverse complement strand
TGATACCGGACTTTTTATCGGAAAAGTAAAAGAAAGCTCCTCTGGTAAAATAAAAATTGAAACCTCCCACCCACTTGAATCCGGCAACCGGATCAGAATTCACAGCAGTGTAACAGACGAGAGGAAAGTACTGAAAATAAAAGATATTCAGACAGAAGGGGAGAATATGTTTACTATTAAAAGTTCCTTACTGGGAGTTCACAAGGGTGACAGGGTTTTCCTGGCAGGTTTAAGAGACAGGAGATTTCCAAATAAATTTGACATAAAAGAGAAGCCTGTAACAGTAAGAATGCCTGAAAACGACAAGAGAGCATTTCTGAATAATACGCGGAAACAGCTAAAACCGGGGAAGGAACAAATTTTCCTGCGCATAGATGACCTGAAATGGATGCGGAAGATCAGGTTTGATGAGATAAACGGACTGATCATTAATCTATCTAAGGTAGATTGGAAAGAATTGGATACATCAGCTCCTTTCCTGAAGAAAAACGCAGGAAAGATATGGATTGAACTTCCCTCATTTATTCCTGAAAAAGAGGTTGCTTACTATCAAACCCTAACAGATGACATATTGAAGCATGGCTTTAATCAGTTTATGCTTAGTCATCTCTCACAGAGAGTTATTATACCTACAAATGCAGTATGTGCAACAAACGAAAATGTATATATGTTCAACGATGCTGCCATTATGTTTCTAAATGAGCAAAACATTAAGAATTACATTTACCCGTTTGAGAACGACTTTGAAAACCTTGAACATCTTAAGCAACGAGATGGAATAGTACCTTTATATTTCTACCCCCGTCTTTTCTACAGCCGCATGCCTGTTAGTATGGATACCAGTAACGGTAACGATTTCAGGGATGATCGTGGTGAGAATTTTCGCAGATTTGTGAGAAACGGCATAACCATCGTAGTACCCGATGTTCCTGTTTCCCTTTTGCAGTACAAAAGTAAACTCACCTCGAAAGGTTTCAGAAACTTTCTGATTGACCTGAGTTTTGAAAAACCCTCGGGAAATGTACTTCAGAAACTTATTAAGCGGCTCAAACACTCTGAGCAGGTGCAGCCCTCGACTAATTTTAATTTTGTTAAAGGGCTAAAGTAATGGTGCCGGGTGAGTTAACTACTCCATTCACAGCTTCTCCAGCAATTCCTGTGTGTTAAAAGGTTTTTTCAAAAAATCGTCCATTCCTGCATCCATACACTTCTTCCTTTCACTTCTTGTGGTTGCAGCAGTCATTGCAATGATCTGAATTCCAGGAAATATATTCTTTTCTTTTTCTATTTTTCTTATCGTTCGGGTTGCCTCAAAACCATCCATCTCCGGCATCTGGCAATCCATAAATATGATATCATATTTCCCTTTTCTGAATTTTTCAACAGCCTGCTTTCCGTTCTCTGCAACATTAACCGTATGTCCCAGCTTAATAAGATTGTTTTCAGCCAGTTTCTGCACCATCATGTTATCTTCAGCAATAAGTATTGTTCGTTTTTTTGAAATTTCACTGTTCCTCTCACGTATTTTTTTCTCTGCCTGTTCCACGAATTTTCTAACTATGTTATTTGTATTCTTATCCACGCCGGTCAAAGACACTCCGGATAATATTTGTTCGACACTAATTCTTATAATATGAATTAATTCTTCAAGTTGACTTTTTGTCTTACTACATTTTTCAAGAATGTTTTTTGAAATATTTTTCTGTTCCGGGTTAAGATTTGTTTTTAAGAGGCTGTCTCCCAATGCATTTATGCTATTTAGATTAGTAAAGATTTTTGCAGTTTCCATAATAACAGATTCGTTCTTGATATCTGTTGCTATTTCAATTGAATCTATAGTTTCAATTAATACTTCTCTGTTTCTTTTAAGTTCAATCTGAGTTTTAACCCTTGCCAGCAATTCATCTCTACTGAAGGGTTTTGTAACATAGTCAACTGCCCCTAATTCAAATCCCTGTTTTGTTTGTTCAATATTACTTAAGGCGGTAAGGAAAATAATTGGAACATCTTTAGTTCCGGGATATTTCTGAAGTTGCTTACAAACCTCAAAACCATCAATACCGGGCATAACGATATCGAGAAGAATAAGATCAAACTTATATGCTTTTGCCTTATAAATTGCCGTCCTGCCGTTTAATGCAGTCGCAAACTGATATTTTTCCTTTTTCAGGATATCCTGCATCAAATTGATACTCAAAACATCATCATCAACGATCAGTATCTTATAGTTATTAGAAGTATTCATTGTCTTTAGTTATTTAAATATCCATGTATATAATTAGCAATTTTATTAAGCGGCAAAACATCATCAGCAGCTTTCAGGTCTATGGCGGCTTTTGGCATACCAAAAACTACACTTGATTGTTCATCCTGTGCCACTGTGTTTGCACCGGCGGTTTTCATCTCCAGCAACCCTTCAGCACCATCTTTACCCATCCCTGTAAGCAAAATTCCTGTTATTCTACTGGTTGCGACTTTCGCAGCAGAGAAAAAAAGCACATCTACTGATGGCTTATGACGGTTAAATAGCTCCCCGTCCCTGACCTCCACATAAAAGCCCTGATCATTCTTCTTCAGTTTTAAATGCCTGTTCCCCGGTGCAATAAGTGCCCTGCCCGTTGTTACCTTATCACCATCATCAGCTTCTTTAACTGAAATTTTGCATATACCATTAAGCATGTCTGCAAATGCCCTGGTAAAATGTTCAGGCATGTGCTGAACCACCACGATGCCTGGTGAATCGGCAGGCAAATTAATTAATATCTCCTTTACTGCATTTGTTCCACCGGTTGAGGCACCGATAAGGACTACCTGCCGGGCCGGTTTTATTGCTTTTGGAGATATTTCTGCTCCAGGTTTTTTCGTGATCGTTTTTTTTCTGATAATCTCTGGACTTTTTATCCGGCTAATTTTTGATATTGCTGCGGCTTTCACTTTATCACAGAGAATAATCCTGATCTCTTCCAGCGATTCTCTTAGACTTACTGGCTTGGAAATTACATCAACAGCCCCATACTCCATTGCTCTCAGGGATATATCAGGATTTGAGGCTGTAAGTCTTGAGACTATTACCACCGGGATCGGATGCTGACTCATTATTTTTCTTAGGAATGTCAGTCCGTCCATTCCTGGCATCTCAATATCAAGGGTTAATACATCAGGAAGTTTTATTTTGATATGTTTCACAGCCTCATAAGGATCTGAGGCTGTACCAATTACTTCAATCTCAGGATCGGATTTGAGAATACTTGATAAAACCTGCCTTACAACTGCAGAATCATCAACAATCAGTACCTCTATTTTTTTCCCGGTCTTAATCATATACTGGATAATTGATTTGTGTTAAGGTTATGTCCCCCACTCAACTACTTAACTTCTTCCTAATATATTTTTGTCTTACTGCACCAGTATTTGTATTAAAAAGAATCTTCCTGCCCATTGTACCTCCTGTACTGGAACTGATAACCTGAATCCTGTTTCTTTCAAGTACCTTTTTTGCTGTCTCAATATTTCTTTCACCAATATTAAAAAAATTATTTTCAAAAAACAAAACAGAAGCCCCCCCGAATAGTTTTGCCTCAATATTTTGCTTGTTCGAACCAAGTTTTATCATTTTCGTTATAAGCTTTTCAGTTGCAATATCCCCATATTTCGGTGAAGCAAGTCCCTGACCATTCCATAATGGTAACATAAAATGGTTTATCCCTCCGAATTCCTTTACCGGGTCCCACAGGCACACTGCAACACATGAACCAAGCAGCGTTATTATCTCTGTAGGCCTGTTACAGACTACTACGGAAGATGGATGCAGATAATATCTGTTTATTGTATTGTGCATTGTCTTTTTAGTAACACATTTTCCTTTCTTCTCAATCTTCCCTTATTCCTTCTATTCCCTTCCTAATTTTTAATTTTTAATTTCTAATTTTTAATTTCTTCTTTCCCTCTAATCCCTAAAATATTATCTCATCTCCTTCAGACAAAAAGGTATCATCATCAGGTTCTGCTTCGGGCACGATAATGGTAAAAGATGATCCTTTATTTCTCTCTGTATTAATTG
>JAGGXD010000228.1 GCA_021163295.1 Bacteroidales bacterium | reverse complement strand
CAGTTTGTTTCACCTCCTCAATAGTTGTTGATGTTTCACTAACTGCTGTGGCAGTTTCCTGTGAACTTGAACTTAATTGGGAGGTTGTTGAAGAAATTTCCGAAACCGTAGTTGTAAGAACATTCACTGCCTCAATGATTTCCTTATTCTGTTTTCTTAAATTTTCAACCATTAAAAGAAAAGCATTTCCAAGCATATCTCTTTCAGATAGGGGTTTTACTTCTACAGTCAGATCACTTTTTGAAATCATATTTGCCTGTTCAGCTATTTCCTTTAAATACCGGATCATACCGGAAAATGCCTTTATTAAAATACCAACCTCATCTTTTCTATTGATTTCGGGGATATTGCTGGTTAAATCTCCTGCAGAAACTTTATCTGCGATGCCGGATATTTCCCGAATGGGGTTTGCTATACTGCGGGTCAGAAAAACAGTAAGGAAAATAACAATTAATATACCGGCTGCAGTTACCAAAATGATTATCATTTTTGCATTTGCAGTACTTACAGAAGATATGAGTGAGCGTTCTGTCAATAATATATTTTCCTCATTTGTCATGGAGCTGAGTATAACACGTATATCATCCATGAGCATTTTTCCCTTATCCGATACTACTATTGTTCTGGCTGCATCAAAACCAATATCCCTGCGTTGCTGGATTGTTTGAGACAGGTAATCGAGTTTCGCCTTAATCAAGGATTCAAGTTCAACAATCCTTTGCTGTTGTCTGGGATTGTCGGATGTTAATTCTTTAAGATTACTGACATCTTTGGAAAGCTCACCAAGCGAGGCAGTGTATGGTTGCAAATAATCTTCTATGCCTGTTATGATATAACCGCGTTGGCCTGTCTCAGCATCTTTAAGGTCACCAAGAATTTGTTCGATGTTGATTAAAATTTCATTGGTATGGGTTACCCATGATGCGTCTTTTTGTAGTTTTCTCATATTCTGGAATGATATAACACCTATAATAATTAACAGTATTAATACCACTCCAAAACCTGCTGCAATTCTTGCTGCTATTGATTTGTTCATTATTTTTTCCTCCAATTGTTTAGTATTTGAATTAGTTTTATTAGCATATCTGTAACCAGGTTTCATAAGAGACAAATGCAATTCGTCAACTCAAGAGTCGAACACCATTCGTTTCTACATAATTTCTTCATTAATAATAATTTTTTTATCTGACAGTATTTTTTCGACATCGAGAATTATTAGATGATCACTTGTTATTCCCTTTAAATATTCAGCACCTATATCGGTCAATGTTGGAAGAGATGGTTGAATCCTGTTCAGGGGAATTGAACTGATCCCCTTACTGACATCAGCCAGGAAACCAACTTCTATTTCACCAACCCGCACTATTATCACCTTGCTAAGATCACTAAGCCCCATATCAGGCAGGTCGAAAAATTTCTTAATATCAATTACTGTTTTTATTTGTCCCCGCACATTAATAATTCCCATTATAAAGGGAGGTGTAGAGGGAAGCGGTGTAAGGTCTTTTAAAGGGTACACCTCGACTATGTGAAAAGATTCGATCCCATATCTTTCATCTGCCAGAATAAACTCTGCCACTTCCAGATATTCGCTGCTTTGTTTTTCTTTTTTCTTCTTCTTTGCCAGGTCTTTGGTTCTTGCTGCAAATATTTTCCTCACTTCCTCGTCTGACGGTTCCCATCCGTGTTTATTCTTTTCACCTGCAGAATCCACAAGGGAGTGTATCTTTTCCCAGTTTATAGTTGACGTTTGATCTTTTCCTGAAGTTTTGTTTTGCTCTTCCATATTAAATGAGTGAATGAGTGAATGATTGCATGTTTAGATTATAATTCATGGCGTATCTGTTTTTACTTTTTTTGCAGAGATAATTTCAGATAATCTTCCGGCAGTTAATCCATCCGCTTCCGGAAGAATCTCATCCTCTTTCATAAAATCTAATATTGATAAGGCATTATCATAAAACTTTTCTGCCTTTTTTGCACTGCCATTTCTGAAAAAGATATTTCCCAGTGTATAATATGCAAGCACAAAATCAGGATCGAGATAAATTGTTCTGTTAAGCTCCATCACTACTTTTTCGGTAATATTCTGCTCTCTAAGGATCAGTGCAAGAAGATAATGCATTACCGGATCAAACTTGTTAACCTCGATATTTTTTTCACACAACTTTATTGCCTCTTTAAACTTACCCTGGTTAGAACAGGTTTTTACCAGCAGTTTAGTTGCTTCACCATTTCCCGGTTCCTTCATTATCAGACCTGTTAATATATCTCCCGCCTCCATGTATCTGCCCTGTTCAAATAACTCAAGTGCCTTTTCATAAGCCGGTTTTAACAATTTCTTCTTTTTTAATATTTTCTTTTCACTGTCATCTGTAACAGGTTTCACTTTTTTTATACCGGTTGATATAACTTCCGCAGGTTTATTTTTACTAAAACCGGGAACAGGCTGTGGTGTAGCAACCTGAAGTTCTTTATCACGGAATTCAACTATGTCTCTATTTAAGTGGTCTTTCCTGTACATAATAGCATCAGTAAAGCTGACCGTTACAAAATTCGACCTGCTTACAGAATACCCTTCGCTTCCACCTACTACCAACCATCCGCCATTCAATAACGAATAATTAAGCTGATCTGTGATTTCTTTTGCAAGATGGGGTTGGAAATACATAAGTACATTACGGCAAAAAATTATATCAAACGAAGTGAGATCATGGATAAGCGACGGAAAGGGATCTTCTGCAAGGTTATGGAAAAAAAACTTAACCATTTTTTTAATATGTGTCAGCAGTTCCAATGAATTACCTTTTGTTTTTCGGAAATACCCATCTTTAATCCATTGTGGAGTTTTCCTGAAAGACCATTTTCCATACACACCGGCAGATGCTTTGGCAAGTGCTTTTAAATTTATGTCGGTAGCCATTATGGTAATCTTCCAGTCTTTAATATCCGGGATCATTTTATGGAGTAAAATGGCAAGTGAATAAGGCTCTTCACCCGAAGAACATCCGGCACTCCATATCCTGATACTTTTTGAAGATTTACGGCGTGAATTAATAAGTTCAGGAAGCACCTTCTTCTCAAGCTCTTCATAAGTATTTATATTTCTGAAAAAATAAGTCTCCCCGATTGTCAGGTAAGCTGCCAGTTTTTCAAGATGAGATGTTTCCAGTGGTGTTGACAAAAGCCATTCGGCAAAAAGTCCAATATCTCTGAAACCAAATTCGCGACATGCCGGTTGTAATTTCTCCTGTAAGGTATTCCAGCGGTCTTCAGGAAAATACAATCCTATCCTGACTGATATAAAACTACTAAGTTTTCTCAACATTGCTTTAGGTACAGTATTTTCAGCAGTTATTTTCATGTGTTTTAAAGAGTTACTGGTTACTGATTGAGTTGAGTTAACCTAACTTACTCAGCTCTTCCTTTTTCTCATCTTCTCTTCTTCTCACCTTCTCCTTTTCTCATCCTCTCCAATTCCCTGGCTTTCTTCATCACCATATCCAGTTTTTTTCCATTTTCAAGGGAGATAATTTTTTCCAGGTTATACAAAAGGATCATGCCATCTTCAAGAAATAAAAGCCCTTCAACCACATTTTCCAGCCCGGGAAAAACCTTATCTGCTGTAACCACTTTTTGTTTTGTTTTTGTTGTAACATCCAGCACCTTATCAGCAATAAATGAAATAACACGGTTTGAAATCCTGACAAAGATTATCCTGTGACTTAATTTTAGCTTTTTTGCAGGCATATTGAAAAGTTTTCTCATATTAAAAACCGGAACAGGTTCTCCCTGTACATTAATTACTCCGAGAATATTTTCAGGAGCATTTGGAACAGGAGTGATCTCTACCGCACGTACAATTCTTGACACCACAGTAACCGGCAACGCAAATTTCTGCTCATCAATTGTAAAAATCACAAACTGATCCGTGAGGTTCAAAGTTCCATCTTCAATAATTTTAGTTTCTTGTATTAAAGTGTTTGGTCCCATATGTTCATATGTTACTTCTTATTTATTATGCATTCTTCATTCTTTCAGTCACCTTTCCTATACCCTAATTCCAAAAAAGCTCAAAATGTACCCACCCACAGGTATGTTTCACAGCATGTTTTATGCCTCTATTTTATATACACCTCTGTTCCTGTTGGTTAATGCCATAAAAACACATAATCATCATTCAAAATTCTAAATTTTATATTCTTATAAAGTAATCACTCATCACTTATTTCTCATCTCTTTGCCCTCTGCTCTCTGCTCTTTGTTGAACTAAATTCCTTCGGGATAGTTTTTTTCAAAAATAATAAATATCTTTTTAAGGCAGAATACTTTTGCCTATAAAAAAACAAACTTTAAAAACTTACAGATACGAGAAAAAAATCAAAATTGACAGTAATGGAAAAATAAATGAAAGCCAGCTTCTAACAAATAAATCACAAATTATATTAAGCCCTATTACCAAAATTGGTTATAGGTAATACTTTCCCCAACATATCCTTAATAAAATTAAGAATATTCGAAGATGTGTGGTTATACAAGTTATTTTTGTAACTTTCCAAAATATAAGTGCAATTACGCTCTTGTAATTCACTGGTTTTCAATCCAGAAAAACAAAAACCGTCGATAAGTACATAGCGGATTACCGATTCACCGGGATGTAGTTCAACATGTACTCATCGCTGGGTCTTGCAGACCGCTCAGAGTCCTATTTATTTGCCAATTTCTCAACCAGTTTATATACCTCATCAAATTCTGTTACCTTACTAAAAAAGTAATCAGCGCCCAGTTCAAAACATTTATTCTTGTATTGAACAATTGGGTAATTTGTAACAACTATTGTTACTATCTTTATTTTGTTCTTCTTAATATGTTTCAAAACATTTATTCCACTGCCTTTGGGCATTCTAATATCCAATAATATTATATCGGGTTTATGTTTTTCAATTTCTTCAATGGTCTCATAGGAATTTGTTGCTTGTGCCACAACATTCACAGTATCTATCAGTTCCACTCTTTCTGTGATCCTGTCACGAATAAGTTTCGAATCATCTGCAATAATTACTTTCATGTCTTTACTTTATTTGTGAAGTGAATATCCTGTTGTTTCTCTCTTTAATAATGAATTGTTATTCATACTCATATCTTTTATTAAAATGAGACTTTTTTTGTTTATATAAAATTATGGAATAATATTTCCACGGGTTGTAAGGATTTGTCTATTTCTTTTGTAGGGGAAAGACTACAAGGAAGAGTTCCCAATCCCCAACACTATTTCCAGTGTTGTTCCTTCTCCTTCCTTGCCTGATATTTTGGAATAACCATTCATAGAAAGTGCGCGTTCTTCTATTCCCATAAGTCCGAAAGATGTCGAATCATCAATTTGTTCTTGTGTAATACCAATACCGTTATCCATTATTTTTATCTTAAGCTTATCATTTTCTTCTGATATTGAAATTTTTACTTTCGAAGCTTTTGCATGTCGCCAGACATTAGTAAGGGCTTCCTGTATCATTCGGTAAATAGCTACAGACAGGTGCTTATTTAACAGGGTTAAATCATATTCTATTGACAGCTTGCAAACAATTTCTGTCCGTTTTCTATATTCTGATACATACCATATTAATGCTTCTTCCAGTCCGAGATCATCCAACACTCCCGGCCGGAGTTCAGAGCAAATTCTCTGAATCTCGTCAGAGGTCATATCGACAAGGTCAGATATTGTTTGTGTTTTTGCAATCCATTGTTGATTTTCTTTGGGGAGTTGTTTTTGCAACCACGAAACATCCATTTTGAGGGCAGTAACTAATTGCCCGAATTCATCATGGATATTTCGTGCTATTATCGTTCTCTCTTCCTCCCTTACATTCTCAAGGTGTAAAGCCAGTCTCCTTAATTGCTTACGGGATTGCTGTATTTTTGATTCACTGGCACGGAGCATAACTTCAGATTTTTTATGTAGCTCAATTTCCGCTGACAAGTCTTCCATAAGGTTAAGGGAGGCATTCTGGCTTTCTTTCAACTGCTTATTAGAATGCTCAATTTTTCGGAGATGCACTTTCTCCTGTTGAGCAATCTGTTTTAGTTTTTTTTCCGTCTTTTTCTGGTGGGTGATATCTTCACCGATTTAAAGCAGTAGATGTTTTTTTTCATCCTCTTCCTCATAAAATCCGGATGTCTGCCACGAGATAATTCTTTCTTCACCTGCTTTATTCAAAATCGGATTATTATATGAATGAGATTTTACTCCCCATGCACTGCTCCAAATACTATTCATCTCATCAACCAATTCAGGCTTAAAAAAAATATTGAACCAATCCTTGCCTATTACCTCTTTTCCTGAATAACCGGTTACTCTTTCAGCACCCTTATTAAACAATTTGATTTTATGATTTTTATCAAGCCCAACAATTATTGCATTACTGGTGTTGATAATCTTCCCGGAAAACTCCTTCTCTTTTTTCAATTCTTCTTCTTCCTGCTTGTATACTGTAATATCTCTCATTATACCTAAGATTCTAACATTCTCACTGGAAAGGGGAATTGTGTTTACTTCAACATATTTAATTTTCCCATCTTTTGAAAAAGCTCTAAATGAATAATTTGATAGTAGTTTTTTCCCTTTTTCTCTCGCCTTTATCCTTTCAGTTATTATTTTTTTATCATCAGGGTGAATAATGTTTAGGAATTTGAAATCCTTGTTATATATTTCCTTTGCCTTATAGCCCAATATTTGTTCAAAAGCTGGATTAACATATTCAAAACCTTTTAAACTAATAATATAAATCCCATCCATTACATTTTCAACCAGGGTACGATATTCTATATCACTATCCTTAAGCATTTGTTTACTTATGATTTCAGACTTTTGAAAATCATTAACCCGTTTTTCGAGCCTTCTTATCTTATCAATCAACTGGGCTTTTGTCTTATTTTTCATATCATATTACGTGTTACGGGTTTCGTGTTACGAGTTCTCACCTCTCATCTCTCATCTCTTCTTCCATCTTCATCCTACTCCACCAATCCTTCCTTCAGGGCATATCTTATAAGTTCAGCGGTGGTTTTTAATTCGAGCTTGTTAAGAATCCTACTCCGGTATGTACTTATTGTTTTTTCGCTTAGCAGCAGGTCTTCTGCAATTTCCCTGATACTTTTCCCCCGGGAAATTTTAATAAATACAGTATGTTCACGCTCCGAAAGCTTCGTGTATTTCGGTTTATCCGTTTCATCAAAGCCTTCTGCGAGACTCTCTGCTAATGATGGTGTGATATATTTACCTCCTTTGAGTATCTTTCTCACTGCTATTAATAATTCGTCTGCCGCGGTAATTTTCATCAGAAAACCGGAAGCACCGAGTTTAAAAGCCCGGATAGCATATTGTTCCTGCGGATACATTGTAAGGATCAATACAGGAATATCCGGTTTGGTTTTTTTTATCTCATCAAAATATCAAACCCACTCCTGTCAGGCATAGAAATATCGAGAAGGATAATATCAAAATCGCGAATATTGACTTTTGCAAATAATTCCTTTGCACTACCAGCCTCTTCAATAATCATTCACATATCCAGATCCTCAAGAATCTACCTTATTCCCTGCCGCACTATAGGATGGTCGTCTGCTATTAATATCCTTTTCACTTTTGGTTTATTAATTACCTGTTCTTCAGATTAATATCCGAAGATAAGAAAATATTTTGATATTTTGGATATTGGAACAGAGGGCAGAGAAGCAAAGAGCGGAGTTTGACTCTCAGACTCAATAATAATAATCAAACATTTTTATTCTATTTTTTTGTTATTAATAACACAAAACTGGAATGAATTGTAAAAAGTTACCGGATGTCGATGCGAAAAGCAAATCAAACCCAAAGACAAGAAAAACCTTGTCTCTTTAAACATCTTCACACCTCAAACGTCTTCAAACTTCAAACTCTACATTCTTTCCTTTTGTCTGAATATTTCTTACTTTTGATTCTTCGTATTATTCATAACAAGAAAAAATAACATCATGAGAGAAAGGATAGTTGCAGGAAACTGGAAAATGAACAAAACATTAAAGGAAGGTATTGAACTTGCCAAAGAAATTGAACAACAGACTGAAAAGCAAGAAGATAAAAGCATTGGGGTCATAATCGGGATACCTTTTATTCATTTATCGGAAACATCAAAGATTATTAATCATGATCTTATTTCTATTGCTGCACAGAATTGTTCTTCTGAACCAAAGGGGGCATTTACGGGTGAAGTATCAGCCGAAATGATTAAATCTACAGGTGCCGAATATGTTATTATAGGGCATTCAGAAAGGAGGGCTTATTTTAATGAGGACAACAAAACCCTGAACAAAAAAGTAAAACTTGCACTGGAACAGGGACTGAAACCAATTTTCTGTATTGGTGAACAACTTGATGAAAGAAAAACAAATAAGCAATTTGATGTTGTAAACAAACAACTTAATGAAGGATTGTTTGATTTGACTGATGAAGAGTTTACTAAAATAATACTTGCATACGAACCGGTTTGGGCAATTGGCACCGGAGAAACCGCTACTCCTCAACAAGCCCAGGAAATGCATGAATATTTGCGAAAACTGGTGTCTGATAACTTCAATGCAGAAATTGCAGATAACACCACTATTTTATATGGCGGAAGCTGCAAACCATCAAATGCACAAGAACTGTTTGCTAATACTGATGTTGATGGCGGATTAATAGGAGGCGCATCACTAACTGCAGATGATTTCATAGAAATAATCAATTCATTTTAGTGTTTTGTGAATAAAAATATTTTGCACCTCAGGCATAGGTTTATATCTTTATAAAAATATGTCTTATGAAAAAACGTATTGAAGTAGTACTTTTTTTCTTACTCTGTTTGCTAATTACATCTTTGCCGGCAGCAGGGCAATTGCTAAAAAAATTTCCATCTGAACAGGATTTGTTTATTCCTGAATTAAATAAATTCATGGGGCAAAACCTGAATGAAAGCCAACAGGCTATTTTAACAAGCTTTAGTTCTCTCTGGTTATCTGGCGCATTTGATCTTGAAGAAAAAAGCAAGATTATTAGCTTATCTAATCTTTTGCTTAAGCGCAGAGCAAGGGCAAATCCAAATTTTCTTGAGTTTTTAACTACTTTATCTGCTTTCAAGCAAACTGAAGGAAATCAGGAGAACTTTACTCCCTGGTATAGCGGACTTGTTGACCTTCTGAATAATAAAAATTTCACTCTAAGAGTTATTCGCCGTTACTTAAATATCACTCATGGTGTTATGGAAAGTGGTGTGATATACACTTCATCTGCTAATGAATGGAAAACAGGTTCGGGTGAATACCGGTTCCTTTTTGATAGCACCTTAAAAATAGTCTTTCAAAAATCAGATCTGATCTGTTATGCTCAAAGAGACAGTGGAATTATTTATAAAACAGAGGGCACGTTGTTTCCCGACAGGGCGATATGGATTGGAAAGGGAGGAATTGTTACCTGGGAAAGAGCCGGATATGACAGAACACAGGTCTATGCTGAACTACAGAATTACCAGATAGATCTCACTCACTCATACTACTCAGCTGACTCGGTACTTTTTTATCACAACATTTACCTGGACGAACCACTTGAAGGAAGTCTTAAAGAAAGAATAAGAGCTACTCCCTCACCCAATATGGCTACATTCCCGCAATTCAATTCATATGCCAAACGTATTCAAATTGACAATATGTTTGAGAATATCAATTTCGAGGGGGGTGTTGCAATGCAAGGTAGTAAGTTAAACGGAACAGGTGAAAAATATAAGAATGCCAGGCTTTCAATTGTTAAAAACGATACTACTCTACTTAATATTATGTCGGAATATATAGTATTTTCAAAAGATCGTATTGCCAGCAAAAAAGCCATTGCAACAATTTACCTTGAAGAAGATTCTATTTTCCATCCGGGAATTGCGTTCAATTATCAGGTTTCGAATAAAGAAATATCTCTATTTCGAACTAATGATAAACTTACTCACAGTCCGTATTTTAATTCCTATCACAATCTTGACATGGAATTTGAACTGCTAACCTGGAAGATTGATGAACCCAAAATAAATTTGACGATGTCAAGAGGTTCCAGTCTGGGACAGGCGCGATTTGAATCAATAAATTATTATAACGAAATTGAATTCCATAGGATACAGGGAATCGATGAACAGCATCCTCTTTTTACCCTGAAGAATTTTGCAAAATGGTATTACTCAGACATTTTTCCCGTTGTTGAACTGGCAAATTGGATGAAAAAACCATCTTACCAGATAAAACAACTATGTGTAAGATTATCAACAGATGGTTTTATTTATTATGATCAGAATACGGGTGAAATAACAATTAAAAAACGATTATACGATTATATTGATTCATTTGCCGGGAAGATTGATTTTGATGTGATTGATTTTGTATCAAATACAAGAGCTCCCTTGGGAAACGCCACACTTGATCTGAAAACTAAAAATTTGACCATTAATGGGGTATCACAAATTTTCCTGAGTGATTCTCAAAATGTTATTATATGGCCTAAAGGAGAACAAATTATTCTTGGTAAAAACAGGAATTTCGATTTTGATGGGAAAATCAAAGCAGGTCTTTTTTCATTTTTTGGTAAAGACTTTGAATTCAAGTATGATTCTTTTAAGATCGACCTTCACAACCTTGACTCTATGCAGCTAGCTATTCAGTCAGATACATCCGATATTTATGGAAACGCTTTGCTTTCAGAAATAAAGAACACTATTGAAATGATAACCGGAGAACTACTCATTGATCATCCCTCGAATAAATCGGGCTATTATCAGTTCCCTGAATATCCAATACTTAATAGTAAGTCCAATTCTTTTGTTTATTACGATAATATTCCCGGTTTGGACAGCACATATTCCCGCGATGAATTCTATTTTGAGCTTGAACCTTACACAATCAATAACCTGGACAGATTTAAAAAAGAAGATGTCAAATTTAGCGGCAAATTTAGTAGTAGTATATTCCCTGATATTTCGCAAACACTTACAGTACAAGAAGATAATTCACTCGGATTTTCGCACGCAACCCCTGCTGAAGGACTTTCTGCATATAAGGGAAAAGGTATTTTTTACAATAATATCAATTTGAGTAATAAAGGACTCAAGGGTGATGGAGAGTTGAATTATCTTTCTTCTGTTTCTGAATCTGATAATTTTGTTTTTTACCCCGATTCAATGTTGGCTGATGCTCAAACTTTTAGTATTAATAAGCAGGAAACCGGTGTGAAGTTTCCCGAATTAAGTGCAGATAGTGTTCAAATAAAATGGTATCCAAATGAAGATAAATGGATTGCCGAGAGTACAAAGAATTATTTTTCATTATTTGATGATAAGATGAAATTGAAAGGATCGGTTACATTAAAACCTGACGGTCTTTTAGGATCAGGAAGGATTGATCTGCCTGATGCTATTTTAACGTCGGATAATTATCTTTTTACAGAAAAGTCTTTTAATACCGATACAGCTAATTTCCGGCTAAAATCGGAAAAAACTGACGGATATGCATTTATTGCTGATAATGTTAGCGGACATATTGATTTAAGTAATAATGGAGGTTTATTCTCCTCAAATTCTGATACAACCGATATGATTTTTCCTGAAAACCAGATAACAACCAGTATGGACCATTTTAGGTGGAATATGAATGCTAAAGAGTTGGTTTTGGGTAATACCTCCTCTAAGTATGATGATGCCGGAATTGAAAAACCAACGTTAGTTTCGATCAATACAAAGAAAGACTCATTAGGTTTTATATCTGACTCAGCAGTTTACAACCTGGAAGAAAGCCTTATTACTGCTTATAAAATAAATTTTATTGAAATAGCTGATGCACTGATCTTTCCTGATGAAGGTATTATTAAAATTGAAAACAAATCGAGAATAAGAACTCTTGAAGATGCAAAGATATTTGCGAACAACCGGTTTGTAATTGAACCGGCAAGGGTAAACATATATAATAAAACCAGTTATGCAGGTTCGGGATTGTATACTTTTATTGATCAAAATGAAAATCCTCAACCAATCAGGTTTGACAGCATATCAGTAAACAAAGAGGAAGTAACTGTCGGATATGGAACCATTGAAAAAAATGATGATTTTAAATTAAATCCATACTTCCGGTTTATTGGAGATGTGTTTATTGATGCAAATAAAGAATACCTGACTTTTTCAGGAGGAGTAAAAATTGAGCACCAATGTGCGGGCATAGCTCAGAATTATTTACAATTTACATCTGAGATCAATCCTAAGAATGTGCTGATACCTGTTTCATCAAACTTACGGAATAGTGATGGCGGGAGGATATTCAACGGTCTTTATATTACTGAAGACTCCACTCATATTTATCAAACGTTTATTGGCGGACGAAAAGACTATAGTGATACCCCTATTATGCAGGCCGGGGGTTATTTATATTATGATGAAGGTTCTGATAATTACAAAATAGGTAGTCTGGAAAAATTAACCGATGAAAGTTTACCGGGAAACCTGCTTAGTTTTGATAAAAATTATTGTAATCTATATGGTGAAGGATCACTTGATCTGGCTGTGGAATTTGGACAGGTTAAGATCACTGCTGTTGGAAATACTATTTATGAATCAGATTCAGGATTAACAACCATGAATATTATGTTGGGTTTTGATTTCTTTTTTTCTGATGAAGCCATGATGGTTATGGCTAACGATATATTTGTAGTACCGACACTTGAACCGGTTGATATGTCCACCGGGCAATATAAAAAAGATATACGGGAACTTATTGGTGTTGAACAGGCTAATTCATTAGTACAGGAATCAAATCTTTATGGCGTAATGTCTGAACTTCCCGGAGGAATTAGCAAATACAGAATACTTTTAACAGATGTTAAGTTAAAATGGAACCAGGAAACCAGTTCATATCGTTCAGTTGGAAAGATAGGCATTGGTAATATTATGAATAAGCAACTTAACGTAAAAACTGAGGGATACCTTGAAATTCAAAAAAAGAAAAGTGGTGACATGTTTGATCTGTATCTTAAACTTGATAATGAAACCTGGTATTATTTTGCATATACAAGAGGTGTTTTGCAAGCCCTATCAAATAACCATAGCTTCACAAATCCCATTCAGGAACTTAAAACCGGACAAAGAAGACTAGATGTAAAAAGTGGTGAGACATCTTATTTATATATGTTATCTGTTGACAGGAAACTTCAGATGTTCCTGAGAAGGTTCAGGTTATATGAAAATAATGATGAGGAGGAATTGTAGGAAGATGCATACATTTTATACACCTGACATTCATGGGAAGATACACCGGCTTGAGAAGCAGGAATCACAACACTGCATAAATGTGCTCCGCTTAAAGGAAGGTGATAGAATTATCCTTGTTGACGGAAAGGGTGGATACTACAAAGCAAAGATCAAGATACCTGATCCGCATAAATGCACAATTGAAATAATAAGCAGTAAACATGAGGTTGGAAAAAAGAATTTCAGACTTCATATTGCAATTGCCCCAACAAAAAACATCAGCCGCTTCGAATGGTTTCTTGAGAAGGTAACTGAAATTGGTATTGATGAGATCACTCCGTTGCTTTGTAACCGGTCTGAAAGAAAAACCATTCGCAACGAACGTTTAGACAAGGTAATTGTTTCAGCAATGAAACAATCTGTCAAAGCCTACAAACCGAAACTAAATAGAATTATAAATTTTTCAGAATTCATATCCATAAAACATTCCTCAACTAAATTCATTGCCTGGTGCGACAAGAAATCTAATCCTGAATTAAAAGAACTGGCAACAAAAGGAGATAACACCCTGATTTTAATTGGTCCTGAGGGAGATTTTTCCCCGGAAGAAACAGGCCAGGCAATAAAAAACGGATTCCATTTAATACAATTGGGAACAAGCAAGTTGCGAACAGAAACTGCAGGTATTGTTGCCTGTCATACTGTCAACCTGATTAACCAGTAAAAAGAAGTAATTTTCAGGAATGTTCTATTTGTCGAAACAATCTCTCAGTCACTTCATTTCTAACATCAAATTGAAGAAGATAAAGAAGAGATAAAACATCACTAAAAGAATGCTCCACCTGCCATTTAAGGTGGTACAAGTTTGTGTCGTTATCTGTATTTTCACTAAGTAAAGGGATAGGAGTATAACTTTGTTCCATAGGCAAACATTTTTTGTTTTAATACATCAACAAAACGTTATACCAGAAGATTTAGTATTTAAAGGGGGAGAAATATTTATTATAACATGGTTGCCAGTCTCTGATTATTGGCTATACTGGTTATTGTTGCTAGTTTAACTTTATAACTTTCAACTTTTAACTTCTTCACTCTTAGTAATATGTAAGGCTCAATTTTTTCTCTTCAATCATCTTTCGCATATTAATAAGTGCATATCTCATTCTACCCAGAGCAGTATTAATACTTACATCTGTTTGCTCAGCAATTTCTTTAAAACTAAGTTGGCCATAATGCCTCAGCATAACAACTTCCCTTTGATCGTCAGGTAATTCATCAATAAGTTTCCTTACATCTTTTATTATCTGGTCATGCACAATTATTTGTTCAATATTTTTCGCTGAAAACTTACTTGAGTTGAACAAATCAGCCTCATAATCTTCATTATTACAGGTATTTATCTGCTTTTCTTTACGGAAATGGTCAATTACAAGATTATGAGCAATACGTATAATCCAGGAAACAAACTTTCCATTATCCTTATATTTATGCATTTTAAGGGATTGGATTACTTTAATGAATGTTTCCTGAAACAGATCTTCGGCAAGCTGCTGATTTTTGACCATCAGCAAAATATATGTATATACTTTTGATTTGTAACGAGTAATTAACTCCTCAATGCTCGGTTGACTGCCATTCATGAACTGCTTTATCAGTTCATAATCAGATAAATTATGAATCATTATCTTACCTCCTGGTTATATTCAATTGGAGTAGAAATGTTTCTAAGGCAGTCCCCCTGTATTTAGTTTAGTTCTAATATGCTGCAATTAAAGTAAAAAAAATGTTTATTCAAAAAATATTACTTTTGAAATTGCTAAATAATGTTAAAATATTTGCAACAACATGAATTTTATTGCCAGAAAAGAGACACGTGACAGCCGGTCAAAGGGAAAAAAATCGGAAGTAATTGAGATAAAAGGGGCACGGGTACATAATTTGAAAAATATTGATCTTTCCATTTCCAGAGATAAGTTTATTGTTATCACTGGCTTATCCGGTTCAGGAAAATCATCACTGGCTTTTGACACTCTTTATGCTGAAGGACAGCGCAGGTACGTTGAAAGTTTATCCTCATATGCCAGACAGTTTCTTGGAAGAATGAGCAAACCCGAAGTTGATTATATCAAAGGAATCCCGCCGGCAATTGCAATAGAACAGAAGATAAATTCTCATAATCCCAGGTCAACCGTAGGCACTTCAACAGAGATTTACGATTACCTCAAATTATTGTACGCCAGGATTGGAAAAACATACTCACCAGATTCGAACAAAATTGTAAAGCGACATCAGGTTAAAGATGTAGCAGATTTTCTTTTTTCATTTCCTGAAACAACAAAAGCTTTAATTCTGGCTCCACTTCACATAGATAAGATATTTGGAATACAGGAATATTTAAAGTACTTAAAAAAGCTTGGTCTTACAAGAATAAAAACAGGCAACCAGATAGAAAAGATAGATGAATTACAAAATAAAGTAACCGAAGCAGAGGAATTAGAACACGCAAAAATTGTTATTGACCGGATAATAGTGATCAACGATACTGATACAGCAGGACAGATTGATGATTCGATTCAAACAGCATTCCAGATTGGAAAAGGACACTGCGAAATTGAAGTATTTAGTGGAGACAAAGTTATTAACGAAGTATTTTCCAATAAGTTTGAAATTGATGGAGTTGAATTTGAAGAACCTACTGTTCATATGTTTAACTTTAATAATCCTCTTGGAGCCTGTCAAAAATGCGGGGGATACGGAAAAATCATCGGAATTGACGAAAGTCTTGTTGTCCCAAATAAAGCATTATCGGTTTATGAGGATGCTATTGTTTGCTGGAAGGGGGATAAACTTAAAAAGTGGAAAGAACGGTTTATTTTAAATGCTGACAAATTCAACTTTCCAATACACAAACCATATTTTGAGTTAAGTCCTGATCAAAAGAATTTACTGTGGAATGGAAATCAATACTTTAGAGGGTTGAACATGTTTTTTGATTATCTGGAAGAAAAAAAATACAAAATTCAATACAGGGTTTTACTTTCAAGATACAGAGGCAAAACTATTTGTCAGGAATGTAAAGGGAAACGACTGAAAAAGGAAGCTTCATATGTAAAAGTAGGAGGAAAAACAATTCAGTACCTTGTTGATTTGCCCGTAGATAGACTTTATGTGTTTTTTAAAGAGATAAGAATTTCCAAACATGAGCAGAAAATTGCTAAAAGGCTTTTAATTGAAATTAGTAACCGATTAGAATTTCTTGTAAATGTGGGATTAGGTTATCTGACATTAAACAGGTTATCCTCAACCCTCTCAGGGGGCGAATCTCAGCGGATAAATCTTGCAACATCACTGGGGAGTAATCTTGTAGGTTCGTTGTATATCCTCGATGAACCATCAATTGGATTGCATCCCCATGACACTTCAAGACTGATTGATGTTCTCAAATATCTGAATAAACTGGGAAACACTGTTCTTGTTGTTGAGCATGACGAAGAGATAATCAGGGCAGCTGATGAAATAATTGATATCGGACCAAAAGCGGGAAGATTAGGTGGTGAAGTTGTATTCCATGGGACTCACAAAGCACTTTATGGGAACAAGAACAGTTTAACAGCCAAATATCTAACCGGAGAAAAACAAATTCCTGTTCCTGGGATAAGAAGAAAATGGCATAATTCTATAGAAATTCAAGGTGCAAGGGAAAATAATCTGAGGAACCTTACAATTAAGTTTCCTTTAAATATTTTAACAGTTATCACCGGAGTAAGTGGATCAGGAAAAACCTCGCTCGTGGGATCAATTTTATTTCCCGCTCTTTCCCGACATCTTAATGAATACGGCAAACAACCCGGTGAATTTGATCAATTAACAGTTGATACTTCCTCTCTGGGTTCTGTTGAATTTGTAGATCAAAACCCAATAGGAAGGTCATCCCGCTCAAATCCTGTTACATATCTGAAAGCATATGATGAGATAAGAAAACTATATGCGGAACAACAATTGTCAAAATACAATCATTTTACTCCTTCACATTACTCGTTCAATATTGATGGCGGAAGATGTGATGAATGTCAGGGTGAAGGGATTATTAAGGTTGAAATGCAATTTATGGCTGATGTTGAACTGGTTTGTGAAAGCTGCGGAGGGAAAAGATTTAAAAAAGAAATACTTGATGTCAGATACAGGGGTAAGAATATCTACAATATTTTAGAACAAACTGTAAATGAAGCCATTGATTTCTTTAGCTCTGGAAAAGATTCCCTGGAAAAGAGAATAGTTGAAAAATTAAGACCTTTATCAGATGTAGGGTTAGGTTACGTAAAATTAGGTCAGGCATCAAGCACACTTAGTGGAGGTGAAAGTCAACGTGTTAAGCTGGCCTCATATTTAGGTAAAGAGAGAGGCATCAATCCTTCTCTGTTTATTTTTGATGAACCTACTACCGGTTTACATTTCCATGATATAAGAAAGTTACTTGATTCGTTTAATGCCCTAATAGAAAGAGGGCATTCAATTTTAATAATTGAGCACAATCCTGAGGTAATAAAATGTGCAGACTGGATTATTGATCTGGGCCCTGGAGGTGGTGAACAGGGAGGTAACCTGGTTTTTGAAGGAACTCCTGAGGAACTTATTAAATGTAACAAATCTTACACCGGAAAATATTTACGATCGAAACTTATTAAATAAAAAAAACCACCTTCTACAAGGTGGTTTATATTTATCATTTAAATAGTTATTTTACCTTAAAGCCAAACATAATTGCTACGCAACCACTCTGCGGTTCTTCGGTTTCATCCTCTGCTTTCAATACCTTAACCACTAATTTAAGTTGCTGACTCGAATCAAGCTTAAAGTCCCAAATATTAGTGTAGTCTTCATTCCTGTTATTGTACAGTTCATTTCTATGAGCATCCACAATTTTGAATTCAATATTTGACTGGCCAATAGCCCCACAAATGGCTATCCTGTATTCCTGATCAGAATAAAAAGTTTTATAAAGTTCTGCTTCTTCTCCTTCGGTCAGTATAGCCGCATGATAATTCCCATCATGTGTAAACGGGCTAAGTTCAGCTTTACATATTTTTTTTGCATAACCTTTACACTGTGACTTACCTGATTGAGGTAACGCAAAAAATAATGCAACAATAATAAAAATAAATAAACTCCTTTTCATAACATTGAAGATTTAAAGAATATAAGATTCCCGAAGTGACTCAACTTTTGCACTTAATTCAGCAAAAAGTTCAGGTGTGAAATTATTTTTTGTTTCAGATTTAAGTGTTGTAACTTGAGTTTCTTCATCTTTTGATGTAGTAATTGCTGAAGTAGTAACACTGATTTTTTCATAAATAGCTTTTAACTGATTCATATCATTAAGAATATCAACCACAGCAGGATCACTTTTTTGGCCCTCAAGCATTTTCATCACGATATTAAGTGATAATTTCTGATCGATGATCCTCGTCACCAGCTTATTCCCTTCAAAAGAATCCTTGTCAACAAGTTTAGTAGCAAGATATAAACCCTCAACCCAACCACCAACAAGTACAATTGATGAAAGAGCTTGTCTGTTATTCTCCTGTAAATATGAACTGGAGTTCATGAAAGTTTCTGAAACAATATCCATGATCATCTCCCTGTTGTTCACATTCTCTTCAAGTCTTTCAAGAGTTTCCTCACTAATTGCATCAAGAATTCCAAGTCCGTCTGCCATTTTCTTAGCTGCAGCCATATAAGAGATTGAAGTTTGAGTCTGGTCGTAAAGACTGGCAAAACTTAAATCGCAAGTATAAATTCCTAGATTTAGAGCCATACTACGTTGTGTAGTATAATTACCAGTATTTTCAGTGGAATTGAGAAGGTCTTCATTATATGGAGCTCCGGCAGACTTAACTAACATTGCTGTCTCAAGAGGTGAAGGCATAGAATAAAAAATCTGTTTTGCCTGATTGATATTATCAAAAAGAGCTTCATCAATTTCTTCCATATCTACATCAAACACCGGTTCTTTGTCCCCCTTTCCGCCAGATTTACAACCAATGACTAAAGTGCTAATAATAATTAGCATGAATGCCATTGAGAATTTAAACCGATAAAAGTTGTTAGCCATAATTATTTGATTTAAAGGATTATTTATACTATTTCATTATACTGAAAGTAAAATTAATATTTTTTTTTTAATTACAAAATCTGATTTGCATTTGATTTTATTGTTTTTCCATTTAAACGTATCAAAAAGTGGTACTTTGTGCCTCTGCTCAACTCACTCAACTACTCAACTTCTTCCTTATCCTCCAAGCTATGAATAATCAATCCACTTCTGAGTTTTGGCTCGAACCATGTAGTTTTCGGTGGCATTATATTACCTGTATCCGCAATTCTGATTAATTGTTTCATAGAAACAGGAAACAAAGCAAAAGCAACTTTCGTTTCCCCTGAATCAACCCGTTTTCTCAATTCCTCTAACCCCCGGATTCCACCCACAAAATCAATTCGTTCTGATCTTCTCAGATCTTTGATATTAAGAATCGGATCTAATACTTGTTTTGTAAGTATTGTTACATCCAATGCATCTACCGGGTCGTTATCATTGTATATATTTTCGTCCGCTGTAAGGGAGTACCATTTCCCTTCCAGGTACATTGAAAAGTTATGCAGTTTATCTGGTTTATAGGTATCTGTTCCTTTTTCTTCAATACTAAATCCAATTTCAAGTTTCTTCAGGAACTCCTCTGATGTAAGTCCATTCAGATCCCTGGCTACTCTGTTATAATCAATTATTGTAAGCTGGTCATGAGGAAAATGCACAGCCAGAAAAAAATTATATTCTTCATTACCCTGATAGTCTGGATTATTCTTTCTCTTCTCCTCACCCACCCTGGCTGCAGCGGCTGTACGATGATGTCCATCAGCCACATATGTATGAGGAATTTCGTTAAAAAGTAAAACAATTCGTTTGGTTACTTCATCATCTTTAACTACCCAGAAATGGTGACTGATACCATCATCAGCAACAAAATCATATTCAGGAATATTTGAATCAGCATATCCCTTAACCAGACTATCCAGTTCCATGTGAGCCGGATAAGAAAAGAAAACCGGTTCGATATTTGCATTATTAATCCTCACATGCTTCATGCGATCTTCTTCTTTATCTGGTCTGGTAAGTTCATGTTTCCGTATTACACCTTTTAAATAATCATCAACAGAAGCCCCTCCTACAATACCATATTGTGTTCTGCCAAACATTGTTTGAGCATATATATATATATATTCTTTATTATCCTGAACCAACCATCCATTTTGCAAGAATTTATTATAGTTTTCTTTAGCCTTATTATAAACTATATCGCTATGTATATTCACATCCTGCTCAAGATCAATTTCAGGTTTAATAATATGAAGCAAGCTATATTCATTACCTTTAGCTTCCTCTCTTGCTTCCTGCGAATTTAAAACATCATAAGGACGGGAGGCAACTTTTTCAGCAACTTCTCTGGTTGGCCTGATCCCTTTAAATGGTCTTAGTACTGCCATAATTTTATTGCATATAGTTATTTTGGATAATACGTATTTTGGAATGTTGGAATATTGAGTAAATGCAAAAATTTATCATTTAAATAATAATGAGATTTATTTCTGATTTTTTTCTTCCCATTATTCCATTTTTCCATTCTTCCACTATTCCTCTTTTCGATTCCTAAATTCGAAACTTGTTTGACTTTACAGACTGGCTCTAATTAACTTTATATGTAATATCATCTTTCGTAAAGAAATCTACTATCTGATTTGCCGCCGCAACTCCTGCATTAACATTTGCCTCTTTTGTTTGAGCGCCCATTTTTTTCGGAGTAAAGTAATATCTCCCTTCATACTTTTGTTCAAATTCATCTTTACAATCAGGAGCAACGTCAGCCAGATAACTAAAATCACTTCTCTCCTCCATAATTTTCAATAAAGAATCCTCATCAACCACCTCCTTCCGTGCAGTGTTTACAATAGTTGCTCCCTCAGGCATTTGTTTCATTAAATTATAATTAACAGATCCTTTTGTTTTTTCGTTAGCCGGTATATGGAGAGAAATATACTGACATTTTCGATACAATTCCTCAACAAAATCAACCGGAATAACATTGTCTTTTCGTATATCATCATTTTCAATATAGGGATCGAAAGCAAATATTTCCATGCCAAATCCTTTTGCAATATTGGCTACCAATCTCCCAACATGACCATAAGCATGCATCCCAAGTTTTTTACCTTTTAATTCGGCACCCGGTTTACCGTTAAACAGGTTACGTGCAAAATAGACCATCATTCCAAGTGCCAGTTCAGCCACTGCGTTAGAATTCTGTCCTGGTGTATTCATCACTACTACATTATTCGCTGTAGCCGCTTCAAGGTCAACATTATCATATCCGGCACCAGCTCTTACTACAATCTCAAGGCTTTCCGCAGCCTCAATTACTTCCCTTGTCACTTTATCTGAACGGATTATCAGGGCATTGGCTCCTCTTACAGCTTTAATAAGATCATCCTGACTTTCATATTTTTCAATCAACTCCATCTCATAACCAGCTTTATTACAAATCGTTTTTATTAGAGGTAATGTTTCGGGAGCAAATGGTTTCACGGTTGCTATTAATACTTTCTTCATCATTTCATAATTAATTTGTTTAAAAAGTAAGATTTATGCTTTATCATTTTCAAATTCCTGCATAACTGCAATAAGTGCTTCAACACTGTCTTTGGGTAAAGCATTATAAATTGAAGCTCTGAAACCACCTACCGAGCGGTGACCTTTAATTCCAACCATTCCTCGTTCGGTAGCATTCTCAAGAAACTCCTTCTCAAGAGCAGCATAATCTTTATTCATTACCCAGCAAACATTCATTATTGAACGATCCTGTTCGTTTGCAATGGTTGGTATAAAAATTTTGCTCCTTTCAATTTCACTATACAATAACTCTGCTTTTTCCCGGTTCATTTTATTCATAACCTCCACACCACCCAGGTTCTTTATCCATTTAAGTGTCTGCAGTGCTGCAAATATTGCTAAACATGGAGGAGTATTAAACATTGATCCTTTTTCTATATGGGTTTTATAATCAAGCATAGTGGGTATGATACGATTTACCTTTCCCAGTGCATCATCCTTAACTATTACAAATGTAACACCCGCAGGAGCCAGGTTCTTTTGCGCACCACCATAAATAAGGACATATTTTGACACATCAACCATCCGGCTGAAAATATCTGAAGACATATCAGCTACCAAAGGAACTTCAACATCCATATCTTCCTTGATTTCAGTGCCATAAATAGTATTATTTGTTGTAATATGAAAATAATCCGCATCAGAAGGGATTATATAATTCTTTGGAATATATGAATAGTTCTTGTCAGCAGAGGAAGCTACCTCAACCATTTCTCCAAAATTTTTTGCTTCTTTCATAGCTTTATTTGCCCAACTTCCGGTATTCAGGTAAGCAGCTTTTTTGTTCATCAGGTTCATAGGAACCATAGCGAATTGCAAACTGGCACCACTTCCAAGGAACAGGACATGGTAGCCCTCAGGAATATTAAGTAGTTCTCTGAATAGTGACATGGTTTCTTCCATAACTGCTACAAACTCCTTACTTCTGTGAGAGATTGACATTATTGATATACCCGTGCCATAAAAGTCCTTAATTGCTTCAATAACCTGGTCTTCGGTAAACTCAGGAAGTATTGAAGGACCTGCGTAAAAATTATGCTTTTTCATCCGTTTACTTATTTATAAATAAATTATTTAATATGTCTTTTTCCAATTTCAACGAGAAAGCCATTCTCCAGAACAGGAATAACATTTGCTGAATCAGGGGTGTGGCAAAACTCAAGAACATCATCAAGACCTTTTTCCCTAAGGCGTGTTCTATGAGCTGCTTTGTCTATATAGCCCAGGATATCCGGTTTAGCAAGTGACCATAAATCGAGAGATGCAACTGCAGAATCACACATTGTAGAGTAATTATTGGTTGCAATTAGTTTTTCTGATATTGCACCAGCCAGTACAGAATCTTCAAGATTGAATTTGTTTTTCCATCCTGCACACAGTAGCAACACATCCCTTTCCTGCTTAACCAACCAGTTACACAAGTATGACAAATTCAGAAAAGATCCGATTACCACCATATAGCAACTTTCTGCCATTTGAATAGCCTGAGTTCCATTAGTAGTACTATAAACAATAGTTTTCCCTTTAACCCTTTCTTCAGTAAAATTAAAAGGGGAATTACCAAAATCTGCAAAATCCAGAACATACCCATCCCGTTCAGCAGCAACAATATAACCTTTCTTTTTATACTCTCTTGCCTCATCAATAGTTTTCACAGGAATCAATTTCTCCACACCATTCTGAAATGCGTTACAAATTGCTGATGTAGCTCTCAAAATATCAATCACTACAACAATAGCATTACTATCTTTATAGTATTGAAAAACCGCGGGAGAAAAACAAACTTCTATTTTATTCTTAATATGCATTTAATTCTTATCAAATAAACAAAGTAAATTGTCTTAGCCCTTGTATATTGGCAATTTTACAACTTTTGCTTTAAGCGATTTATTTCTTACCGGTAAATATATTTCCGTTCCCTCTTTCCAGAATCCCTTGTCGAGATAAGCCATACCTATACCTTTTTTCATCATAGGAGACATAGTCCCTGATGTAACTTCACCAATTATTTTAGCATTATTATCGGTCACTTTATAATGTTGTCGTGGGATACCCCGGTCAATCATTTCAAACCCCTTTAATCTTTTGGAAACGCCTTCTTCTTTTTGTCTAAGCAATAAGTCTTTATCAATAAAATTATTATTATCGGTAAATTTTGTTATCCAGCCTAAACCTGCTTCAATAGGTGATGTATTATCATTAATATCATTGCCGTATAAGCAATAGCCCATTTCAAGTCTAAGTGTATCTCTGGCGCCTAAGCCAATTGGTTTAATTCCATACTCTTCCCCTGCCTTCATTACAGCCTCCCACAATTCAGAAGAATATTTATTCGGAACATAAATTTCACAACCCCCTGCACCTGTATAACCGGTGGTTGAAAAAATCACATTTTCTATTCCTGCAAAATTCACTTCAGCAAAAGTATAGAATTTCATTTCTTCAACCGGGTAGTCGGTTAATTTTCGCATTGCTTTTAATGCAAAAGGTCCCTGTATAGCCAGCTGTGCTACATCATCTGAAGCATTCAAAATATCCTGCCCCGGCACAAGTCCGTCTTCAGCAGCATTTACCACACACCAATTCCAGTCCTTTTCAGTATTTGCAGCGTTTACCACCATCAGATATTTCTCATCACTGAACCGGTAAACCAGCAGGTCATCAATAATCCCTCCTTTCCCATTGGGAAAACATGAATATTGAACTTGCCCATCAGTAAGTTTGGAAACATCATTTGAAGTAATATGCTGAATAAACATGTATGACTTTGGACCCAAAACCCAAAATTCGCCCATATGCGAAACATCAAACACCCCAAGTTTTTCACGCACATTAATATGCTCATCGGTAATTCCACTATATTCAACCGGCATATTATAACCTGCAAATGGGACAATCTTTGCACCAAGTTCTTTATGGTACTTAATAAATGGCGTTTCTTTCATTATATTTAATTAATAGTAAATCATTGTTTACAGCCCCCTCCTTTACTTGCTAAGTATCTTAAACTCAACCCTTCTGTTCTTAGCTCTTCCTTCTTCTGTATCGTTAGTGGCAACAGGCTGTGATGAGGCATAACCTATATATTCCAGTCTGGCAGATTCTATTCCCAAACCAACCAGATAATCAACCACAGCTTTAGCTCTTTGTTCAGACAATTTCTGGTTAAATGCATATGAACCAATATTATCCGAATGTCCTGAAATTTCTATCCGCAGTCCCGGATTTGTACTCATAAGTTTAAGTACTCTACCCAGTTCAATATAGGAATCAGATGTAAGTACAGCTTTACTAAATTCGAAAAATATATTCTTCAGGATAACCTTTTCACCAACTTCAATAGGCTTAAGAAGAAAATTACGGAAAAATTCATTCGATTCTGAATCTTTTTCAACTTCAAGAATATCGAGATAAACAAGGTAACCCTGCGCTGTAATTTCAATCCCATAATCTTTCTTTTCGTCAAGCTTTAAAGAATAGAAACCATCACTACGATCAGAAATAGTTGTAGCCGCTACCTGGTTAATATCCATATCAATAACCTCGAGTTTAGCCACAACAGGGGACGAATCTTTACTATTTAATACCGAACCTCTTACAATAAAGAGGGGCTTCGGTTCAGGTTCTATTATCTTTACTGTATCAATAATTACAACAACCACAGTATCAACAACAGGTTCGGGTTCCTCTTCAATTATTTCCGGTTCAGGGGGCGGCAAATAGGTTATTTTGTAAATATCCATATATCCATATCCATCCTGCCTGACAGATGAAAGATATGAAACAGCAGTATCTCCGGTAGGTACATAAAACAGATCATTATAAGGTGAATTTATTGGAAATCCCATATTCACAGGCTCAGACCAGTTACCTTTTTCATCCATTGTTGTTTTAAAAATATCATAACCGCCCATACTATTATGCCCGGTGGAACTAAAGTACAATGTATTTCCAACCGAGTCAATAAAAACACCCTCTTCATTATTAATTGTATTAACAGTTGCACCGATATTTACCGGTTTTCCCCATTTATCATTTGCGCCTTTTTCAATAATAAAAATATCAGTACCTCCTATTGATTTTTTCTTGTCTGAACTTACAAAAACTGCTTTACTCCCATCCTCACTAAAATTGAGAGTTGTTTCCCTTGAAGAAGAAGAATTAAACTTTCCTGAAAGTCTGTTTGGGGATGTCCATTTATCCTTTCTGGCTTCGCAAACATAAAAATCTCCTTTCCTTTTAACACCTCTGTATAAAAAAAGCTTTTGAGCATCAGGCGAAATAGTAAGAACAGCATCACTAAATTTACTATTAACAGTTTTTCCAAGATTTTGAGCCAAACCCCATTTGCCATCCTCGTAGTAGGTTACATAAATATCTTCATTGAATTTGTTATCAAAATAATTTCTGTCAGGTCTTGCATAGAATGGTCGTCTTGATGTAAAATACATCCTTTTTTCGTTTTTCGGGATAACTGAATTATAATCATCATGCTTAGAGTTTACGTTATTACCAATATTTATAATCTCAACACGCAATGTATCTTTCATCAATTCAATTCCATTTCGACACTCCTGCATCCATCGTTCAATATCAAAATCCAGTTTTTTCTTTTCCTTTTCTGTAAGAGCCTTCATATAAACCTGGAATTCTTCAATTGCCTTATCAAACTGATAACTATATTGATATGCTCTTCCAAGTAACAGATGAATATCCGAAGCAATATTGTTATCAAACTCAAATGCCTTCTGAAAATAACCAAGAGCTTCTCCTTGTTTATCAGAATAAAGACAACACAAACCTATATTATAGTTTAATGCAGGATTATAACGATTATACTGAAGTGCAAATTGATACTCCATTATTGCTTCAGGGAAAGTACCCTTTCCCGCCTTAAAATATTTATCTCCCATTTTCAAATGGTTCCATGCTGATTGTAATCCGGGTTCATCAATATCAAAATCGGAAGCTCTGATTTTAATCCTTTCCTGGGCTGAAGCACACAAAACCAACATCAGGAAAACAGTTATGAAAAAGGAAGCTTTTCGTATCATCCGTGAATAGTTTTAAATCGCAAAAGAATAAAATATTTTATCCGATAAAATTACAAATATTTTCTGTTCTAAAAATTCGATTTATATTTTCTTAACTATTTTCATTTAAAACAATCCCACATGCAGGAATATCTAGACTGAATTATTCACAAATTTCTTCTTAACAGCATTATAAATCACATAATTAATAGTTACTAATCAGTCGGCAATCCACAGTCCACAAAAAAGTAAATAACCCAAAACAATTATATCACACAATCACATAATTAAATGCTTGAAAATCCTGAAGAAAATAAATATTCTGGCTTTTAAATTACCGACTGAAGATTGTATTCATTCTAAACTATTTACTTTTGCCTTTTATCTTCTACATGAATAATGCAGGCTAAAGTTT
>JAGGXD010000015.1 GCA_021163295.1 Bacteroidales bacterium | reverse complement strand
GCGTTTAGGAAAAGGTCTCACCACGAGTGGGATCAGGTATGGATACTGGAGATGAACGAAAGTGAACCGCCGATGAGGTGTCGAGAAAGTGGTACATTCTGTCAAAAGCTGTAGAGGTATGAATGCAGTGAAAAGTACAGTGGGAACCTGTTTACTGACTGTACGGCAGGCGTCATTCAGGCGGCATGAACTTTATCCGGGCTTAATTACGGAACTCGGGAACCTGCACAACGATGTAAAGGGAAATGCACAATAGGATCAACCTAGAGGCAGAATACTAATGAGTTGTGTAGGGGCGGACTAATCCGTAGTAGTGATGAAGCTTCTGTAATGGGAGTGGAGCGAAGGGATTAGCTAATTTATTCTACAATTTTGCCAACTTGAAAGAGGATGAGCTTATATTTGTAGGAGAATTAGAAGAGCCGTATGACGGGAGACTGTCACGTACGGTTCTGTGAGAGGCTCGGGGTGAAATTCCCCTTGCCTACTCGACATTTAACGTTATTGCGACACGAGGTCGCATAAGTGATTGTTTTACTGAGAGATGAGTTCTTTGATAAAACCTGTTGTTCTCCCAACAGTACCCTACCGGGACAACTGATGTATGGTGCAACCATTATTGGTTGACCCGACCGTAGGGAGAGCACGAACACCTTTTAAAATAAATTAATAAGTTCGTAACCTCCCGGGATAATTGTACCAAACGTTTAGATTTCGTATCCTCATAACGGGGCAAGAAGCCGTGAGGTGGACAGTCTTCGGGGTCTCAATACCGATTCAGGGCTTGGGTTGGTGGGTATGGCTAAAATATTTGAACATTCCTTAACTGCCGTGAGAAGTAAGGAGCGAAAATGAGAATGATACGCTTTGTACCAAAATGGTGGTCTGGCAAGTTATCCGTGTTTAACGCAGCGGATACGGGGACGTTGCCCAGCCGGCAGACAGGATGAGCCTAACCTCACGTATTTGTCACTTATGCGGAATCCCGAAAAAAACGGGACAGGCTGTGGAAGCCCGACGCTCTCTCCCAACTATTTCGAGTAAATAACCGGGATAAAACCATAACCGCAAGGCAATGGGAAACGTCGGACAGAGAGGTTGGACAAAGCAAATGCTGCACTGTAACGGTGTAGATAGCAGTTGAGATATTACTGCAGGCGAAAGCCTTGCTGACCTCCAACTGGTGCTTTATGGCAAGAAAACTTTATAGAACCTGCAAATGGAAGAAAGCAAATGAACGAGAATGAAAATTCATCGTGTGCACTCCCACACCATGCTGGTAACTGGCATACCATTATTTGGCGCAAAGTTATACAGAGGGTGAGCAGGCTGCAAAGGAGGATTGCCAAGGCTGTTAAAGAAGGTCAATGGGGCAAAGTTAAGGCTCTGATATACCTTGTTTCCAAATCATTTTATGCTAAATTATTGGCTGTATTCAGGGTAACCACCAACAAAGGTGGCAATACTCCAGGAGTGGACAATACCGTTTGGTTGAACGGTTACGATAAACTCCACGCGGCCAAAAACCTCAAAACAAGAGATTATTCTCCAATACCTTTACGCAGGGTTTATATCCTGAAAAAGAACGGCAAAAAACGTCTATTGAGCATACCATGCATGCACGACAGGGCAATGCAAGCGCTGTATGCAAATTGCACTTAATCCTGTAGCTGAGACAACTGCTGACCCTAACTCTTATGGTTTTAGGGCAAAGAGGTCTTGTGCTGATGCTATTGCTCAATGCTTTTTGTCGTTATGCCGGAAAACGTCTGCCCAATGGGTCTTTGAAGCAGATATTAAATCATGCTTTGATGAAATCAACCACGATTGGATTATGGATAATATTCCATTGAATAAAATCATACTCCGAAAATGGTTGAAGGCGGGATATATCGAGAAGAAACGATTATTCCCAACATCCAAAGGCACTCCACAAGGCGGGATAATCTCCCCTACTATAATGAACATGGTTTTGGACGGAATGGAGACTGCACTAAAAAAGCAGTTCCCAAGATGGAAAGGGCAAAAAGTTAACTTCATCCGGTATGCGGATGATTTCATTATTACTGCTTCTTCGGAAGAATTAATAAAAACTGAAATCATCCCTCTGGTGAAAGATTTTCTTAAAGTGAGAGGATTAAAACTCTCCGAAGATAAATCTAAAATCACACATATCAATGAAGGCTTTGACTTTTTATCTCAGTATATCCGAAAATATAAGGGTAAACTGGTGATACGCCCCTTCAAAGATTCTATCCGGTCTTTTAAAGACAAGATAAAATCAATGTTCAAGAACAACAGGGGTATCCCTGCTCATGGTTTAATCCGGCTTTTAAACCCTGTCATCAGGGGATGGTCGAATTACCATAAAGGGATATGTGCTAAACGCACTTTCGCCAAACTGGGGACTTTCATATACGGGCAATTAAAAAGATGGGCCAAATACCAACACGGTAACAAAAACCGATGGTGGATTTACTGGCGTTACTTTGTAGACAAACATTTCACCGACAAAAGAGCAGGTAAAAAGCGAATCCAATGCCATAGGCTGTACAGGATCTCCTATGTTCCAATTCGGTATCATGTGAAGATTAAAAGCAACGCTAACCCTTACCTGCCGGAATTTGATAAGTACTTTTTTCAGCGTCTAAAATGGAGAGAGGATTTAGCTAAAGAGTGTAAACAAATTACTACTTTTGATGTAAAGGAAACGAATATTAACAGTCGGGTTTCCCTTCGCCGGGAAAGCCTTAAGAGTGCTTGAGCCGTATGCGGTGAAAGTCGCACGTACGGTTCTTAGGGGGCGTAAGCTACCCGGTTAGGCAAGTTTAAAAGAGGCTCATTGACATCAACATTAAACAATTATAATTTAATGTACTATGATTTTGATTACCCTTAACAAACTGAGTGAACATTGCTAAAATTTGACAGCCATGAATATAAAAAAATGTTTTTTTCTTTTCTTCATGATTTTATTAAGTGCAAATTTATTTGCACAAACAAATGAAAAGAAAGGTTACATCGGAATTGTGTTGGGCCCTTCATTTCCAATATCAGATTTTGGGGATAATTCCATAAATAATAAATATGCAGGTTATGCAAAAACAGGATATAGTGATAGTTTTATAAATTTTGGATACATATTTGGCAAAAACCTTGGAATATCTGTTTCCGTTTTTTTTAGTTCTTACGACATCGATACAACTGCTACAGATTACTGGTGGGAAGTTATGGGTATTACTGCAGGCCCCATGCTTTCAATTCCTGTGTCGGATAAGCTTTTCTTTGAAACGAAGTTAAACTTTGGTTTTGTCGGAGTAAACTATGTAACCGATGGTTATTTGCACAAAGAAAATGAAGCAAATGGCTTAGGAATTGACATACGTACATCATTAAGATATAATCTATTCAAGCGATGGTGTATTATAATCGAGAGTGGGTTTTTATCATCCAATCAAATAAAATTGGATGGGCGTGATATAAAAATACAAAATATTAATTTGGGTTTGGGAATAGCTTTCAGAATTTAATAAACCTGCCTATAACAAAAAATATAGTGCATTTAGCAGATCGTGCTAATAATGAAGCTGTTAGTAATAAATAAAATTAGTCATAACTTGAAAATGAAGCGTTTCAAAATGCCAAACGCACCATATTCAAACCGTTAGCTTTCATTTTAAGTAAACATCCACGTTGACTTTCCGAAACAATTTGTCAACATATAAATTTACTTAATTCTTGTATTTGTCAACTATTACGTTTACTTTTGTATTTAATTAGGAAATAAAACTATTCGATATGCGTAATCAAAGGAAACTTCTAATAGAACAACTAGACCGCAAATTAAGACCATTCTTAGGCTCTGAAATAGTTATTATTCCAGATAAAGGTTGGATTAATACTATAAGAACTACTATAAATATGACCTTGGAACAATTGGGAAAAAAGCTTAATATGACAAAGCAAGGGGTCAAAAGAATAGAAGAAAGTGAAGCTGCCGGGACTATAACTATAAAATCTTTGAAAGAAGTTGGCAATGCTTTAGATATGAAATTTGTCTATGGTTTCGTGCCCATTGATGAATCTATTGATTCTCTTCTTGATCGAAAATCGAGAATTCTTGCAGAGAAGATAATACTACGGACCAACCAAAATATGATGCTGGAAGACCAGGAAATAGAAAAAGGAAATCTTAAAAACGCTATTAAGGACCTTTCAAATGAAATAAAATTTGAACTGAAAAGAACAATATGGGACTAGATTTTAAATATGTAGATGGACAAACACCACTAAGTGAAGAGGAGAAACAGGGATTATTGATAAAATC
>JAGGXD010000230.1 GCA_021163295.1 Bacteroidales bacterium | reverse complement strand
TAGAATCACCCCTACACCCAAATAGCCGTAGTTTATTAAAAGATTAAAAAGGCCATTATCGAGACCCTGAATATTCGTCCCGTAGATTTTAAAAATAAGATCGCGGGAAACGCCACCCAAATAGTATGTTTGAAATGTATCGGCAATCAAATTCCATGGATATATCAGTCGAATAGCGGTGGAATTATCTATGTTTGAGATATCTAAAGATAAAATAGGGGTTACTCTGTCCACGAATTCCGTAGAAAAAAATACAATTAATAATAAAATAACAATGATTAACATAAATAAAATAACATTTTTTTTCGAACATTGCTTCCATGCAAATGCCGATGATAAAATTGTGATTGCAAGTATACCTGATAAAGATCTTGAGATTATCACTATAAAGCTTCCAATTATTAGAAACTTTATTTTCTCTCTTAATGTATAAACGGGATTTGCTAATATTATGAATGTAGCTGAAAAAGTGACAAAAGCGAGATAAGATGGTTCGCCGTAAAAAGCACATGTCCTTATTGAATGGAAGAGACCAAGACTGGCAGCATAATGTAGACCTTGCAAAGTATCCTGATTTTCAATTAATAATTGGGATGGTGGAAACAATACAACACCCATTGTGAATCCGATGGCTTGTACAGTTACAACGATCAGAAAAAAATAGAGAAGAATTTCTATAGATTTCTTGTTAAGATCAAATGATATTTTTTTTGTTGTTATAATGCCGAGTATAATCAAAAATATTACAGCTTCTCTTAATGAAATCAGTACCGCATGAATACCCAGATCTTCAAGAGATGACACATACATGTTTGGAATAACCATCAATGGTATTACAACACAGGCAAAGAGAAAAGACTTCTTCAGTGCTCGAGTCCCAATATTCCAAATCAAATAAACAGCCAATAAGGTTTGTACCGACAAATAGTAGGTATACCCTATTTGAATAAAGGGAATACAAAAAACAAAAAAATTCACTCCTTTGAATTTTTTTAAAATTCCCATTTACGCCGTCAACCCTGAATGATTAGTATAACCGTATGGCTAATTTTCTTTGCGAACATTTTTCAAATATTCGTTAACTGTGTGTACAATCAATTTTAATCTAAGCCATAATAGATTTGACTGGCCTGGCAGGATTCCCTGCAGCAATTATAGCTTTTGGCAAGGATTTGGTAACAACACTGTTGGCAGCAACAACTGACCCCCTGCCAATAGTAACTCCCTTCAAAACAACAACATTCATTCCCAGAAACACATCATCCTCAATAATTATCGGAAATGTTTCTGCTGATTTATTTTGTGTGCGGGCTAATGCATCGACAGGATGACGATCTGTATCCACAATTGTACAGTTAGCGCCACAAAGTACACGGTCCCCTATTATTATAGAGCGATCGGCGGCAATCACTGTGCCACTGAATCCACATTGGTTTCCAATCTTAATTTCAGCGTTTTTCCCTGCTGAGATAACACATCGTCGGTTAATACCTATGGTATTAGACCATTCAGCTGACCGGAAAATACAATGCCCCCCTATGTGAATCTGTGCAGAAGGGTGTTTTCGAAAAATAGGTATTCCAAAAAAAAGGATGGGCTTACATAATGTTACAGACCACCATCCGGCAAGAATGCGTGATATGCCGGTATCTAAAAAAGTACGAAAATGCTGATATCCCAAGGAGGTTGCATATGGCAAAACATCTTTGAAAGGATTTTCAGCAAGTTTTGTTATTAAGGTGGACCATTGCATTGGTTAAACCTGAGCCAGTTTGAAATATACTTTTTTAAGATCATGCACAATTCGACTTTGGTTGTGTCGCTCATGTGCTATCATTGATGCCTTTTCCCCAATACCAGCTGCAAGAACTTTATTTCTAAATATTTTCTTCAGATAATACACGATTTCAAAAACTCCGTTTGACGGCACAAGAAATCCGCTTTCCCCATGTTTTATAAGCGTGGTGATTCCTCCCACGTCACAGGCAATCACCGGTAGACCCAACATCTGCGCTTCACAAACAGAATTAGGACTGTTGTCAATGTAGGATGGATGCACAAAGACATTCGCATTAGTCAGCATATCTATCAATTCCTCTGCTTTTTTTCTTCCTGTGCATTCAACACTGACATCACGATGATCAATATTTTCAGTAGCTTCAAAATGCCTGAACAAAGGATCATTTTCGTCCAGACCGATCACCTTCCACCGGAATGGCACTCCACCAAGTTCTTTCATTTTCCTTGCAGCGCGAAGCAGTACATCAATACCTTTGTATGGAGTGGGGGATAATGTGGAAACAATGGATAGCTCGTTTCGATCTGTACCTAGTTTGTTTTTCCTGGCCACATAAAATGGTGGGCGTAAAACCTCATCCACATGGAAATATGTTACTTCCGAATTGAACAGGGAAGAGACCATTTTGTCCCAGTGTGTCCGACCCATCACATATTTTGCTTGGCGTAGAATTGTGGACTCCCGCTTTGCTTGCTGAGCAAAGCGTTTTGCAGTAAATCCCGGAGAGTTTCCGATTAAATTATTCTTTAGAAAATGAAAAGACGTGAAAAAATTCAACCGTGACTGATTTGGGGAAAAGTAGGCATTTAAGCAGGGATTAATAAGTCCTTGGAGATGGATAACAACCGGGATATCTGTATGCTCCTGTATGGTTGGAAACACTCCTTCGGTACCGAATACATGTATCACGTCAGGGCAAAATGAATCGACTATTGTTTTTGCAGTAGTTTCAAAATCCTTGTCTAACAGTTGACCGAACCAATT
>JAGGXD010000247.1 GCA_021163295.1 Bacteroidales bacterium | reverse complement strand
ATTATATATCTTGATTTCCGAGGTCTTTTTTGAATAATAAAGGGAATAAAAATTATTATTTTGTTTAAAACCTAAATAAATATAATTTTTTGTTTCAGAGAATCTGGGAATCCATGACACATATTTACTACCAACTAATTTAGAAGTGATTTTACGAAGGTTATTTTGGCCTTCTTTTAATACAAGGTCTTTAACAAAATTTGTACTTAACTTATCTTTGCCAAAATCAAAATAATACTTAGCCCGAGTTTACGAGTTATAATCGCCTCATAGATATAATCGGTTGATGAACAACTGTTTACATCAATAATATCCTGCCCCCTAAATAAATGTTAATAAAATGTTAGTATTTACCCTTTATTTCACTAGGTTTGCCTTGTTTATTTTCTTAATATGCTCCCTAAATAATAAAAAGCGTATCATGGCCTATATTATGCACAAGAGGATAAGCGGGAAAACCTATTATTATGCCGAGCAAAGAGTTTGGAAAGATGGTAAATCACGCAGAGAATGGCAAAAGTACCTTGGAACGATAGACAGGATAATGGATGCCGTTGAAGGCAAACATCTCACCCCTGGCTACGCTGTTTTATTTGAATTAGGGGGCGTGGCATCTTATCTTTCTATAGCAAGAGAAATTCAATTGGTTGAAAAGATTGACAATATGCTCCCTAAAAGGAAGCAGGGACTCAGCATTGGAGAGTACCTTCTGATAGCTGCAATAAACAGGGGATTGGAAGCCGTGAGTAAGCGTAATATGTGGGCTTGGTTTCAAAACACGGTATTATTGAATTATTTTCCGGGGATCAGGAAAGAACAATTAAGTTCCCAGCGTTTCTGGGACCATATGAACCTTATCCCGGAAGAAAAGATAATCCCTGTCTGGCTGGAGATATTAAATAATACTCTGTCATCAACTAATATTGATCTTTCGAGTGTATCCTATGATGAGACAAATTTCTATACTTTCATCAGTACCTTTAATAAACGATGCAGCATATCTCAGCGGGGGAAAAACAAACAGGGCAGATCAAATTTGCGTCAGGTGAATTACGCTTTGTTTTGTTCAAAGGAAAATCATTTGCCGCTATATTTTGATGTTTACCAAGGGAATGTCCATGATTCTACGGAGTTTAAAAAGATCCTGCCCGGGTTTAAAGCCGCTTTTAAAGACAAAATCACACCGGAATCAACAATTACCATCATATTTGATAAAGGAAATAATTCCCCGGAAGCGATCAGCGAAATTGATCAATCCTCCTTTCACTTTGTCGGGTCATTAAAACTGAGTGATCATAAAGAACTGGCGTTAATCTCTAATATGGACGAGAAATTTGAATCAACGGGGTATCCACAATTAGAGAGCCTAAAGGCATTACGTTTAAAAAAGGTCGTTCACGGAAAACAAAGGACGGTGATTATAACTTTCAATCAAAACCTGTACAATGATCAACTCAAGACATTGTATAATGATCTGGAAAGATGCCAGAGAAAACTTTCAGAATTAAGCCGACGGTTAAAAGACAGGGCGGAGGGACTAATAACCAGGGGCAAAAAACCCACAAAAGCATCTGTCGGGAAAAATGTAAAGGAAATATTGAAACGGCAGTACATGAAACAGTTGATTAAGGTTGATTACCAGGAGAAGAATACGATACCTCTGATAAATTATTCACTTGACGGGGAAGAATTTGCAAGGTTAACCGATACTTACCTGGGAAAGAAAATATTATTTACGGATAATCACGATTGGAAAACAGAAGATATAATACTTGCTTATCACGGCCAACACATAATTGAGAATATATTTAAAGAAACCAAGGACAGAAAAACGGGTTGCTGGTGGCCGGTGAACCATTGGACCGACCAGAAAATTAAGGTCCACAGCCTATATTGCACGATCACTCTTTTAATGAGGGCACTGATGATCATGAAAACCAGGGAGGATAATATAAATCTGTCACTTGGACGGTTACATGAAAAATTGAAGGGCATAAAACAAGTGATCAATATCTATCCTAAGCAGAAGGGGCAAGGGAATAGAAAGGAAAGGAAGATCCGAACTCTAACCAGAATGGATGAAATACAAGAAAAATTATTCGAACTTTTCAAAATGAATGACTATGTTGCGATTTAGGGGAATGAAATGGTGATTGTATGTGCTTATTTATTAGTATATTATACCCCCGTTTTTAGATAACTCGTAAACTCGGGTTAGGAGTAATATGATTATTTTTTAATGCATAAATAGTATCATCAAATGCACGCATAATATTGATGTTGTCTTCAAATCGAGTGATGGGATTATCTAAACCTATGTTTATTCCAAATAAATGATCGTCAATAGGTAATCCGGAATATAAAATTTTGCCTTTTGAATCACCGGTGTAAACATTATTGTTGTCATGACCTTTAGGACTATTAATTGCCATAAATACGAATGCTTTGTCAGAAACAAATTCTATTTTATTGAAAAAATATGGAAACTTGATCTTTTCCTTAAATTTACCATTCAAATCGTAAACCGTGATTCTTTTTATATCTTCGAGCACAGCAATCTTGTTGAATTTTTCTGACACACAAAAATCCAGAGGTTGAATATATTCAGTAGGTCCTCCGCCATTTACGCCTATTTTTTTTACATACTCTCCATTTAGCTTGTATTGTAATATTTGTTTCTGATTACGATCAAAAATGTATATGTAATTAGAAGTAAAATATAATTTCTGGATTGCAGATATTAAAGAACTATCTTTTGTTTCCAGATGTATAATTGTGTCTATTTCAATAAAGTCCAGGAATAAGAACTCAAGTTTCTTATTCAGATTAAGTGTAACTGTTTCAATAGGATAGTTTTCATTATCTTTTTTAGATTGACAACTGCAAATTGTAAATAATAAAATAAAAACATGTATTAAGTACTTCATCCTTTTTTATTTTATTAAATTATAGTTAAATGTGAATTAAATTGACTGCAACTTAAATTAATTATTAAGCTGCAGTCAATTTTAAAAATCACTAATGGACCTTACTATTTCTATTAAGGACAGTCTAATGGAATACATCCATTACCGTCATTTATACAAGTGAACTTACTTACAGGATTCCAGGGATCCGGGCATACTTGTTCGTCTTGAGCCCTGGAAATTGGCGGTATATATGCATGTGCCTGTAGAAGTTCCGCTTTCATAATAATGCCTTCATCGTTTGAATTATTGGCAATTATGCTAACGTTAATTATACATAATATAAAAAACAGAGCTAATGCTGCTAGCTTGATTGAATTTTTCATGATTATGATTATATATTAGTTAATAAAAATGAGATAAGTTTTATCTCTGCCCTTTCATTTCAAAGGCAGGAATACTTCATTTCTGAGTTCATATATTTTATTATCTTCGCTCCCGGGGAGGGAGCTACCAATGCTGAAGTTTGAATGCAATTTGCTGCAGTGTTATGTGGTTTTCTCCTTTCATTATTTTATTGTTACGTGTTACCCACCTACGCTTCGCTTCGGCGGGCAGGCGAGGTCCGCGTTACGAGTTATTAGTATTTAATCAATGCAACCAGACAAACCTGCCCGAAGGCTTCTTTAACAATCTTAACCAACAATTAATTCCAAGAAGACATTTTAGGCTCCTT
>JAGGXD010000033.1 GCA_021163295.1 Bacteroidales bacterium | reverse complement strand
CATGAAGTCTATTAAATCAAATTGGTATTAAAAATGATTGAAAATAAAGAATTTTATAAATTATCTCCGTTTTTGCAAGGTCTGTTTGGGAATAAAGTAGAACTATTGCCGTCAGTTACTGAACTATTCGAACTGGAATTGGCATATCTGGAGTATAATTGCTTACCAGAAGGCGATTTGCTGGATAGGTTAGCATATTTTAAATCAGTCAACGATGAATTTACAAAACATTTTTTAATGTATAACCTTCCTACAAAAGCACTTACAAAAGATCGTTCAGCAAGCACAAAGGCTTATTTTGAAAATGGGTTATTCTCAACAGGATACGCAACACATGGATTGTTTCCTTATCGTGGGAAGTTTCATCCTCAGTTGATCAAGGCTTTGATCAATATCATTGGAATAGAGAAAGGAGAAACTGTTTTAGATCCAATGTGTGGTAGCGGAACCGCAAATGTTGAATCTGCATTGATGGGTATAAATTCTTATGCGGTTGACTTAAGCCCTTTTTGTCAATTTATGACGAAAGTAAAGTATAACAGTCTACACATAAACCTTGAATCGTTAAAAGGAGTCTCTAACAGATCGGAACAATTATTTGATTTCTTTAGTAGAGATGAATTTCAGAAACAATTGCAAGAAATTAAAGATGTAGAAGAATTAAAAATTTGTGAACTATCATTACTTGCTTTTTTAGATTCTCTCGGATATTCCAAAAGAGTGGTCAGATCCAGCCACAAACAGCTTTTTACAAAGGTTCTGAGAAGATATGAAGACACGGTTGCCAATTTTATATTAAATAGTTATAAATATATAGATAACGTAGGAACCGTTACCATTTTAGAGAATGCTACCGCAACGAAGTTGCCATTGGACAATGGTTCAATTGACGGGGTGATTACATCGCCGCCATATTCGTTTGCGATTGATTATGTGAAGAATGACGAAGCTCAATTAAGCTTTTTAGGGTATGATGTTGGTGATATTAGGAACAAAATGATTGGGCTGATTGGTAAAAATAAAAATGAGCGATTACAGAATTATTTTAAAGATATGGAGTCTGTCTGTTCGGAAGTCTCGAGAGTGCTGAAAGAAGATAAATACTTTGTAATGGTTATAGGGTCTAACACGAATCAAACAGGAGGTATCAGACTGGAAAACAAGATAATAGAATCGTGTGGTAGGCATGATTTGGCATTAGTTAAAAGTATCTTAAAGCCGATAAAGGGTATGAGAAACACGATGAAAGATGAATATCTATTATTCTTTCAGAAGAGGTGTGGCAAATGAAAAATACCCAAGACAAATTTGATACTGTTATCACAAAAAATACATTTTATTTTTATAATCGAGAATTTGAGGAAACGTATGAAGGTTATGTTAATTCGATCAAGGAAACCCTGCTCGTCTTAAAGAACCATATCCAAAACACGGGCTTAAAAAAAGAATTATTTGAGGATTTAATCCATAGAAAAGAGAATGGTCTAAGGGCTTTACTTGCATTAACAGGCTTTTCAAACGAGAGTCTGAAGAGACTTATAACCTTCATACGGATAGTTGACGATTCTGAATTAAATGCCCTTATTTATAAGGAAAAATGGATAAGAGAAGCAGAGATAAGCGGCAGTGAGAATATTAAGGAATGGTCAGATAATAAAATTCAAAAGAAGATACAAGAAAGCGAATTTTTCAGAAAAGGTTTGGTAAATATATTCTTCGAAGGTTCTACAATCCCAATTCTTTCTAATGCCTTGCCACTCTTTGAGCTTAAGAAATTGAGTATTTCGAAGCTGAATTTTGAAATAGATGCATTAATCGATACATTAATCCGCTACAAGGAAAAAGGATCATATTCAGGAAAGAAAGAGAATAATCCAGAAGTAGTTATTGAAAATATACTGGATGAGATGGATATTGAATTTGAGAAAGGGGATTTGGGAGAATTGATAGAGAATGCTCCAGCTACAAAACGAACAATGGACTTTATCATTCCTGACAAAAGAAATCCCAGAATAATTATCGAGTGTTCGTATTTAGTTACGACTTCTTCGGGTCAAGGCGATAAGTCAAAGACAGAGATTTCAATCGATTCTTTGATTAAAGAACATTACCCCGAAGCTCACTTTTTAGGCTTTGTCGATGGCATCGGCTGGTATGTACGAAAGAATGATCTGAAAAGAATGGTTGCTGCTTATGAAGATGTTTTTACATTTCATCAGGAGGAATTAAAAAGATTCAAAGACTTGGTTAAAGGCATATTTGATGCGGAGGGATATAAATGAATACAATAGAATTTAAAATTGATGGTATTGGTCACTTTATTTCAGATAACTATCTAAAAGTACCAATTTATCAAAGGTCGTATACTTGGGAAAAATCAAATGTTAATGATTTACTTCAAGATATTAAATCTTCATACCCTGATGAGTACTTCATTGGAACGATTGTAGTTAACGATAAAGATGATTACTTAGAAATAATTGATGGACAACAGAGATTAGCAACTATAACTATATTTTTTACTGCAATAAGATACCTAATGCATCAAAATAATGATGAAGAGGGAGCAATAGAGATTGAGAATGAGTATCTATTCAAAAAAGATATCCGTACAAGAGATAAAAAACCAAAACTTACTTTAAATAGCAAGGATAACGATTTTTTTATAAAAGAAATCATCGAAAAATCTACTTATGATAATATAAAAACAGATAGAGAATCCCATACAAAAATTTTAGGAGCTCTTGAGAGTGTCAGCGAGTTTGTTAAAAATGAATATAATCTAAATAGTAAAAGTTTTGAATATCTTTATAATTTAATCGATTTTATTAAAAATGATGTTAAAATAATTATCGTATCGGTTCCTGATGAAGCTAATGCCTTTACAATTTTTGAAACATTGAATGACCGTGGATTGGCTTTGTCCCAAACAGATTTGATAAAAAACTATTTATTCAATAAATCAGGTGACAGACTTGATGAAGCGCAAGAGATATGGTCAAAGTTCACTGGTGCAATAGAAGCAGCAGAAAGTGAGAATGAAATCTTACAATATATTAGGCATCATTGGTCTTCAAAAAATGGTTTTACTCGAGAGAAACAACTCTTTAAAAACGTCAAGGATAAAACTATAAATAAAAATCAAACTCTTACTTTGATTTCTGAGTTTGAGCAGGACGCCCAATCATATTTAGCAATTTTAAACCCCCAACATTCATTATGGAGTGATTATTCACCAAATTGTAAGGAGTATATATCTACCTTTAGAGAATTAAAACTTACTCAAAATAAGCCTTTATTACTCGCGATTTTGAAACAATTTGATAAAAAGAATGTTGAAAAAGCATTGAAATTGGTAGTTTCTTGGTCGGTAAGAAATTTGATTACTGGTATTGTTGGCGCAGGAACATTGGAACATGAATTTTCAAATCAAGCTAAATTAATAAATGAAGGAAAAATAAAAAATGCTTTAGATTTGAAAGAGTCGATAAAAAGTTTCGCCCCTTCAGATGACCAGTTTAAAAAGAGTTTTGAAATAGCTACCGTATCTAAACAGTACATAGCTCGTTATTACCTATCTGAAATTGAAAAATCTTACAGAGATACAACTGAAATAGGGCCGCTAAATAATCCAGAAAAAGTGAATTTGGAACACATCCTGCCCATTAACTACAACCTTGGAAGTTGGCCACAATTTGACGAAGATGCTCATAAATCGTATTATAAAAGAATTGGAAATTTAACTTTAATGGATAAAAAAATGAATTCTGAACAAAAAAATGAAGAATTTGAACTAAAAAAACAAATTTATGAGAAATCTGAAATTGTTATAACAAAATCTTTGGATGAATATGACCAGTGGACACCAGAATATATCGAAAAAAGGCAGAAAGATTTTGCTGAAAAAGCGGTAAATGTTTGGAACTTAAAAATATGATTGGTAGATATGTCGATAATATAATTAAGGGAGATTGTCTGGAGGTTATGCAGAGT
>JAGGXD010000052.1 GCA_021163295.1 Bacteroidales bacterium | reverse complement strand
GCGGCTGATACCTGAATTCCTTGCCAACCGGATGAGGATTGAGAAAATGACCGGCAAGAATGCTATCCAGGTTATTGAAGGTCCCTGTAAGGTGCAAAATATTGAAGTAGAGGAAGGTTTTCCTGAGTCATTACTTGAAAAACTTAATCCTGAAAGAAAGGAAGTTGAATTAACCTATTTGCAAGTCTTTCTTGATAAAATATATAAATTAGCCGACCAAAAATCTAAGGGATCAAAAACCCGAAACCCAAAACCCGAAACCGGAAAACAAGAACCAGGAACCAAGAACCAGGAACTAATTTTCTTAAACCGGTTACTCGAGGAAGTAGGGGATGTTTCTGACCTCCTGGGAAGCTTCCTCGAAGAACAGATTAATCAGCTGAATGATCCCGAAACCGGACTGGTTGTATTAAAGGCTTTTGTATCGGTTAAGGGAACCAAGCGGCAAATCACTGAAGATGAGGTGGTTGAATTTTCAAAAACCCTGGGAAAACCAATCGGGAAGGATGCCCTAACGGAACTCATACAACGGTATATAAATTTACGAATCCTTAGAGATAAGGATGAGAACAACCGTTACGAACTCAGGCACGATAGCCTGGCTGCCAAGATTTTCGAAAAAATCACACTCGTTGAAAAAGAGCTCCTTGAGGTTAGACAGTTCATTGAAAATGCCTACCAGACATATGAAAAACGAAAACTTCTACTGACAGAAAAAGACTTGAGATTCATAAAGGTCTATGAAGACAGGTTGTTCCTGGAGGGTGAGCTAAAAGTATTTATTGATCAGTGTAAAAAGACCATAGAGGCAAAAAGAAGGGCTTTCAAATTAATTCTCAGGATCTCGATAGCCGGTTTTATAATTTTCCTAACGGGAATTGGAATTTATTATTTCCGGTCAATTTCTGAAGCCAAACAGATAAAAATAGCTGCAAAATCTTTGATGCAATCAGGATTGGCTTCTGAGTTAGGTTATCAAACTGCTGTTGAAATATACAATATGGACACCACATCCTCAATTGCTCATTATGCGCTTCTTAATTCATTCTACAGGCTACTGGATGAGAAAACCTGTTATGATTCTGTTGAAGATACATTTATTGATCTTTATAAAACGATATTTGATTTCCAGCCGTGTGAAGCAGAGATTATTACTGCAAAGTTTTCGGATGATGGAGATTGTATTTTTGGATGGCTTGCCGATAATACTGTTAAGGTCTGGGACAGGAAAGGAAGGGAAATGTCAACCTTTCCGGAAGAACTAAGATCCGTAGAAACTGTATCACTTTCAAGAGATAATAAACTTATTGTAATTGTCTATAATGACAGTACCGGATCATTATGGAACCTCAATAATGAAGAAATATTTGACTTCCCGGTCCTGATAAATCCAGTATATAATGAAAATGTAGTTGATTTTTCACCTGACGGGAAATTATTGGCAGCATCGGGAATCGATCACGATGTTGTACTTTATGACTTAAATGGAACGACAATTCAGCAATTAGCCGGACATACAGGAAATATAAATTACATTTCCTTTTCCCGGGATAACAGATTTATTGCATCAGCATCTGATGACAGCACCGTAATTATTTGGAACTATAATAAATACACTTCATCATTCGGACGATATGGTGAGATTAACGGACATGGTTCCAAAGTAAGATCATGTAACTTTTCATCAAGTAATAAATATGTGCTCACTGCTTCTGATGACAGTTCTCTGACTATTTGGAATCTACATGGTGCTATGGTTTATGGATTCGGTTTTAATAGGGAGTCTGACTTACTCAGAGGTAAAATATGCAATGCCGAGTTTTTGGGTAAAAATAATGTTCTCAGGGTTACTGGCTATCATAGATTGATTGATAAATCAAATGAATGGAATGAAACAGGAATAAAAGAAATAACCAGGTATGAACAGATATTAATTGCACGTGGTGATTTTTATATTCAACAGGGTGTATCGAAGATAAGCAAATTTATTTCCCCATTTTTTTGGTGGAATAGTGCTGACTACAGAAGCATACAATTCACTGATTACAGTTATCTTAGTAACAGCCTGGCTGAAGTCCTTATGGGTGAAAAATATACTTTGCTCAAATCTGCCGATTTACTCCCGTTAAGAATATTTAATGGGATTAATCCGATTTTCTCCCCAGACGGCAATTATTTATTAAATATAAGCGGGAATGAATTAAGACTTTTTCCAGTTAGTGCTTATGAAATAGTAAATCTTGTTGATGAAAAAAAAATATTCGGAGAACTGAAGTATAATAAGAGCAACTGGGAACCTGGATTATGAATCATTTACTCCAATCCATTCCTGTTTTCGATCTCATAATCCTTCATGTTAAAATGAACTTTTTTATCCTGATCCCTTAAAAAGAAGAATGGTTTAAATTCATCATAGGGTGGAATTAACATGGTTGAACCAAGAATATAGATAATGAATAGCCAAGGGATTAATAATCCCCTTAATAATATTTTCTTTTGTTCTCTGGTCCATTCAATAAAATTTGACCCTGGTAAGGTCAACAATATTATCAATGTCGCGATTATAAAAACCGGCATTGAAATATAAAGTAGTAAACCTGCTCCTGGCCAATGTTGTATTTTCCAAACCATGGCTATGAACTGAAAAGCCAGGATTATGCTACATGAGAACATAACAATTGACAGGAACCTGTTATCCTTGATCTTAAATGATCTTAAAGCAATAAGAATTAAAAATGCAGCCAATAAAAATAATGATATGGTCATTATTATGCTACTTCCGGCTGCATGCATTCGTTTCAAATACAACCCGGTGATAAGCAGGAATAATACTATAACAAGATTAAGATCATATCTGAAAATGTGAAGGAATAGGTTTACTGCAACAAGGTAGATAAGGATAGCATAGGATAGATATAGGATAATAAATTGATTGGTCCCAATCAACTCAAATATAAAACTCATAAACAAAACAATTGGCATGCCAATTAGAAAAGCTTTTCGCAATGCACTGTTTTTATAAGAGCGCATGAAGATAACAGTAAGGATCAATGAAACAGGCAATATTCCTGCTAATGCTACTATAAAAAAATATTCGTTCCTGTAATAAATCGTTAAGAATGTTAGAATTATGATGCTTGATAAAAGTGATACAATTGATATCCCTAATATCTTTTGATATAGCTTCATTCTATAAAGTTTCCTAAATTTATTTGAAATTCTGGAAAAGATACTCAATTTGGAAGGTTCGATGTTTTTTAATTTTCCCATCAAGTATGTTTTGTATAAAGATAATTAATTTATGTTGAATGCATATTTATTTGTAATTTTATACAATTGCAAATCAAGTATCCGATAATAGGTTTTGTTAATGAAAAAAAAAATAAAGGAGCTTCGGGATAAATTAAAATCAACTGCAAATTCCTCACAAAAGGCAGATATTCTTAACGAACTTGCCTGGGAATTAAGGTATGAAAATACAAAAGAAGCCCTGGGACTGAGTGGCGAAGCCTTGAAATTATCGCAGGAGCTTGGTTATAACAGAGGCATTGCATACGGAAAACTTCATCAGGCAGTTGCAAATTTTTTACTTTCACACGATGAAAACCTGGTTCAGGATCTCCTTGATGCGAGCGATTATTTTGAATCTTCGGAGGAAGAAGAGACCGGATACGCTGTTTGTCTTAATTTCCTGGCTCGTGTATATGAAGGTTATGGCAATTATGAGCACGGGTTAAGTTATGCACAAAAAGCTCTGAAAGAAGCTAAAAAAATTGGATATCAAGAAGGTGAAGGAGATATTTTAAGTAACCTGGGCTTGATCTATAGTCGTCTGTCTGATTTTGACCGGGCACTGGAATCTTACGGGAAAAGCCTGGCAATACGTGAGGAGCAAAAGAATACAAAGGCTATTGCTTCTTCGCTCAATCTTATTGCAAGAACTTTTTCTTTGAAGGGAGATTATCCGGAAGCACTGGAATATTATCAGAAAAGTCTAGATCTGCGTACTAAGGAAAAAGACATCTCGGGGTTACCATGGTCTCACCTTGGTATTGCCAGTCTTAAAGAAAAAACCGGTGATCTTAAGGGAGCTGTTTATCATTACAAGGAAAGTCTTAAACTGAACAGATCTTTTGGGGAAAAGAGACTGGAAGTTCAATGTTTGCTTGGATTAGGGCGTATTTATACTGAACAGAAAAAGAAGGAAGAGGGATTAGATTACCTGCAACGGGCTCTTGATCTTACTGAAGAATTAAAAGCAAAACCACTTTTGTATGAAGTCCATAGGGCGCTGGGCGAGTTTTATGAAAAAACGGGTGATTTTGGTAAAGCTTTGGATAATTATAAATTATACCAGAAGATTGAGAGAGAGGTTTTAAGCGCTGAAAGCCGGAACAGACTTAAAAACCAGCAAATTGCTTTTGCTACCGAACAATCAAAAAGAGAGGCAGAGATCTATCAGTTGAAGAATGTTAAATTAAAGCAAGCTTATGAGGAGATTGAGGAGAAAAACAGGGAAATAACGGATAGTATAAGGTACGCTCTAAGGATCCAGGAAGCTGTTTTACCGCAGGAAGAAGTTTTTCAAAAATTTATGCCTGAGCATTTTATCTTTTTCCGTCCAAAGGATATTGTAAGCGGTGATTTTTACTGGATGACACAAAAAGATCATTTCTCTGTTATTGTAGCTGCCGATTGCACCGGGCATGGTATTCCGGGAGCATTTATGAGTATGCTGGGAATTTCGTTTCTAAACGCTATTGTTGGAGAGATGGAAAAACCAAAGGCGAATGAAATTCTGGGACAATTACGTGCTCAGGTAATAAAATCACTGCACCAGACCGGAAAAGAAGGGGAAGCAAAAGACGGAATGGATATTGCCCTGTGTGTTTTCAATAATATAACGAATGAATTAGAATTCGCAGGAGCATATAACGCCTTGTACCATATCAGGAACGGAGAATTGTCAGAAATTAAAGCTGACCGGATGCCAATAGCAATCCACAGGAATGAGGATCCTCCTTTTACAAATCATAAGTTACAGATAGAAAATGGTGATACAATATATTTGTTTTCTGATGGCTATGCTGATCAGTTTGGGGGGCCAAACAGGAAAAAATTTATGTCCAAGCAATTTAAAAACCTGTTATTATCAGTACAGGATTATTCACTGGAAAAGCAAAAAGAAATTATGGCGGAAAAATTTGATAAGTGGAAAGGTGAATCACCCCAGATTGATGATGTAATTTTATTGGGGATTAGATTCTAAATTAAAAAGTAAAAGAGAAAGATAATACACCTTCGCTAAAGCTATGGTGGACGAAGAAGATAAAAAGTCGAAGATCCTGACAACCAGAGGTTCGTCAGGGTAAAAAGAAATGATTATGCCTAATGGCTTATATAAGTTTGATCCTGATATTGTCCGTTTTGAGTTGAAGCGGCAGTTTCATGCACTTAAACATTTCACAGCATTAAATTCATCAGCATTTACGGGATTTATAGAACGGGGCTATTCAAAAGAGGAGATAGAAAACCGGTTAAGAACTGTTGGTTCAAAATTCAGTCCTGAATTTGTGGAAAGTCCTGCTGAAATATTGGAAGTGTTAAAAAGGAGCAAATTTATTGTTATACACAAAGGTGAAATAAAACATGAAGCTCCCGGCAGATTGTCTATAGATATTGATAAAAATGATTATCCAAACGGAATTGGAAAGGATGCTTTAATACTGTTATCTGATATACCGGAAAATCAAAATATTCATAAAAAACCTGTAAAAGGTTTTATGCTAAATTTTATCTCCGGCAAACTCCGGTCAACTAATATTTTGAATATCATTTTTAATAAATTTTCAGAAAGTCCTGTTATTCACACAATTTTCCCGGGGGAATATGCACCCCCCATACCAGATTATGAAAAGCAACCGGAAATGGAATACAAGGAAAACCTCTCCTTCTGGGAAAAACATGCCTTAATTGAAGAGGGTCTTTAGTTCAGGTTCTCTTACTCCACCATCAGATTACATCCGCGGATATCACTTGAATCAAAGCGACCGGAGACCTCAAATCCGCCGTCCGGGAGAAGCCGTCCGAGATCTTTGGTCTCGATGAATGAGCATGAATTATAATTGGCAAGGTCAACCACATTAATGCCACCCGATCGTCCTTTTTTAATATATGATAAAGGATCATAGCTGTCTCTTATCAGAACTTTCATCCAGGGTGGTGTGTGAAAGATTCCATCTCCTCTGGAATATGCCTGTGATAACAACTCTGTCATTCCGTATTCCGAATGGATCACTTTTGTGTTGAATGCATTATTTAAAATTTCATGCAGCTCTTCCCTGATGATCTCTTCTCTTTTGCCTTTCATCCCACCGGTTTCCATAACAGTCTGCCCGGACAGATCAGGCTTATATTTTTCTGCCAGGTTAAGCAGGGCGAAACTGACACCGAACAACAGGATCTTCTGTTTCTGCTCACGTAAAAGGATTATTTTTTCTGCCAGGGCGTCAAGTTTGTCAAGATAAAAACCACTTTCAGGATTCTTGCTGATTCTGATAAGAGAATCCATCATATAAATAAGCGATGAACCTTCTCTTTCAAGATATGACGGTAGCAAGGCAAGTATGCAGTATTGCCCGGGGCTGCCATAGAAATATTGAAATGTCCGGGTAAAGCTTTCCATGTACCAGGTTATATCAGTGACATAATGTTTGGAAGTTCCTGAGCCGGTTGTCCCGCTGCTGGTAAAGATTTTTCCGGGAACATTTTTACCTGTGATTACTTTCCGCGTTTTGAAAAATTCGATTGGTAAAAAAGGTATTTGGTCGAGCTGGTGAATACTACCGGGGATTATTCCCAGGTGGTTAATATAGTTTGAATAGGTATTGTTATTCTTTGCCTGGAATCGAAACACTTCAAGCGCCAGGGCTTCAAAATCGCTTGATGACCGGATGCTGAATATTTTATCTTTAATCTTTTCCATTAATGAGTTAAAATAAAAAAGCTCTTACAAAGTATAAATAATCATATTAAATGATAAATGGCGAATGTTAAATAATAAATGAAAAAGTTACTGAATCACATCTTAACTTTATAATTTTTCATTTGATATTCAAAATTTTAAATTTATTTATTATTTAAATTTCGATGTTCCATTCGGCTGAAACTCCCACAAAAATGTTGTCTCTGCATAGTTTTCGGTATCTTTAACAAACGCTTTCACATCTTTTATAAGGATCTTGCCGAATTTATTGGCTGAAGTACGAAAAGTCCACACCTGGTTTTTCTCAAGCGGATTGGCAAGTGAAACATAATTTGAATCGATAATATTATTATAATAGTTGAAATATTGCAGAGCAAGCGAAGAATCACGGAATTCTGCAGTTAAGCTGAATGATTTACTCTGGTTGGGGCTATCGAGCAATGCTCCGTCTGGCTGTCCACCTGCCTCTGTTTTAGGCAGGATAAAGAAATCGGGGATTATTCCTTCTCCTGCAGGGTTATATTTTATCACTTTACCCTGTTCAAAAGAAAAGCCGTAAATTGAATATGTTGATCCTTCCAGAAAACGATCGGATGTCAGGGTTGCTTCACCGGAAGTATCAGGATTTTCTTCCTTTTCGCATCCTGAAAAAGTAAAAAGTAACAAAGCAGAAAACAAAAATGCCCTTTTCATATTTGTATACTTTTTATCAGACAAAATAATTCTTCCAAAGTGTTACGAGTTTCGTGTTACGGGTTACGAGTTAAGGTCTTTGAACCTTAAACTCTTCTTTCTTCCCTTTCAACTTTACAAACTTGAGTCCACTC
>JAGGXD010000209.1 GCA_021163295.1 Bacteroidales bacterium | reverse complement strand
GTTAGAAAAATATATTACCGGAATTATTCAAAACCACAATCATAAATTGTTGGCAATAGGTTCAATGCCCGACCACATCCATATTTTTATTGGTTACAACTTAAACCATCTCATTCCTGATTTGGTGGAGAAAATAAAAACATCAAGTAACGCTTGGATAAAACAAAACAAATTATCAAAATATAAATTTGAATGGCAAAAAGGATATGGAGCATTTACTCATTCACGTTCCCAAATAGATACGGTGGTAAAATATATATTAAATCAAGAGAAGCATCATAAAAAGGAATCATTTAAGGATGAATATTTAGAAATCTTACGAAAAAATGATATTAAATATAGTAACAAATACCTATTCGATTTTTTTGATGATTAAAATAATAAACAGAAAACTAAAAAAATGCTTAATGTTTCGGTGCTCTGCACCTTAAAATTTCAACGTGTTGTAACCTACAAATATATCGCAGCTCTGCTGCTAATGGATAATGCGTTTTATTGAACAAAACATAAAAGAATCAGGTGCAGAGCACCAATAATATTTGTAGATAACGAAAATAAAAACAAGGTGCAGAGCACCGAAATATTATAAATTTAAGAGTATAAAAAATGGCAGATACATATTCACAAGCCTATTTTCATTTAGTATTTTCCCCAAAAAATCGTGATGCATTAATAAACAAATCATGGAAAAATGAGTTAGAAAAATATATTACCGGAATTATTCAAAACCACAATCATAAATTGTTGGCAATAGGTTCAATGCCCGACCACATCCATATTTTTATTGGTTACAACTTAAACCACCTTATTCCTGATTTGGTGGAGAAAATAAAAACATCAAGTAACGCTTGGATAAAACAAAAAAAAGGATAAAACGAATGCCTATTTGTTTACATAGTGCCTGCCCGAAAACACTTATTTCTGAAACATTATATAGAATCATTACAAATAAGATGGATGGTTTGTATTGATTTTTACTCAAAAATTGTTGCAAAATGATATTACGCGTTAAAAATTCATATTTTTCAGAAGAAAATACCGATTTTGTTCACGCTTGGATATACATCTCCCATTAGATCTTCATAGATGTAATTTAGTCAGGCAGTTACGCGGCTTGCCTAAGCTGTCGTCCCTGTTCTTCTTGCTGTTGTTTCAGTTTTTCTATTTCTATAAGCCTTTTTCCTATTCGTTGGAGATTATAGGCTGCAACAGCTAATCCGATATAACGCTTAAAATTTGGGTAACCTTTATCAGGACATCTGTCCAAGCCCTTATGTTCTAGCTCATTGATATTTGATTCTATTGCACTATGTTTATTTCTTAGCCGTTTAAATGCAGGAGCGTTTTCTTCTTCTTTTTCTATTTTGTTTGGCTTTCCCTTCTTAGGCATGGTAAGTTCGGGAATATAATCTTTTAAGAGGTATTTATTATCCTTGTGCCAGAAGCCTTTGTCAAAACTCCAACTTCGAATTTTAAATATTTCCAATAATCTATCTGCCAAAGGTAAAACTATTTCAGAATCAGCTTCATTTTCCATAATATAATAATCCACGATTAGGTTGTATTGATCGGTTGTAACTGCCAGTTTCTTGCCGAGTTCCACGTTGGGCCGTAGTTTGCCTTTGGTAATCCACTCGGTGTATTCTTCAAATATTGAAAACATTTTTTCTTCGTGAGGTATCTTTTCTCCTTTAAGTAACCGTCTGTCTACCAAATCAATATGCTTAGCCATTAATGCCATGAAATGCTCCAAGCCGATCAGTTTGGCAAGATCGGTATTGTCGTTTACCGGAAAATCCTGTTTTGACTTATACAGCTTTTTTTCTAAAGCCCTTACCTTTGTGAGGTAAGCTTTTGACGCATCTTTTACACGGATTTCTTTGTTTTTGCCACCTGATTTATTCGCTTCACCCAGAGCACGCATCATACTTTTGGTTTCATTGTGCCAGTTCCTGATTTTTCTCCATTCTGGAATCTCCGGGTATTTATCAAGAAACCAGAAAACTGTGTCAAGGCACTTTCGGGAACAGTCCCACAGCAGGTTGTAGTCGGTTGGGAAATGAACATTGTTTTCTACTACAAAGCTATCGGTCTTTAAGCGTAATGCTGCCGTCTCTTTTTTTTTTAATACATCGTGCCCCAATTCTATGATAACAGCATTAAGTTCTTTTACTGTTTCATCATCCAATAACGATACGTTGTCAATAATAGTTTGATATTTAAACTCATATCTTTCAAATCCATAACCAGATTCTACACCCATTATCTTTCTGATTAGATGGTCATTGTTAGATATATGCAGAAGCTCATCATAGTTGGTATTCAGGCACATACGAACTTGGGCAAGAACAAAAATTTGCCATAAATCCATCCCTGGCCTACCTGTTTTCTTTTTGTTGTTATTGATCTTATTGTCAAGTATTTTAAATACTTTTTCATTCCATTTGGGAGTAATGAATATTTCTTTCAGTGCTGCACATAAAGCAGGAAGCTTGCCGCATCTCTTAGCTGTTGGTATAATGATTTCTTCGATTGGTATTTGTCCTAATACTAATTGTTGCTCGAATCTCTTTCTCATATTTGAATCGTTTTTGATATTGTGATTGAAATATCCGAATCTAAATTAATTAACAGTGTGAATATCTGTATTTTAATCAAACTACACAAGCAAAACACCGAGAAGATTCAAACAAGTTATTAACATTAACAAATTGATTTACAACAGATAATACGTTTTCGGGCAGGCACTACGTAGTAATAATAGGCAAGTTTCTCAACTTTTTCATCTACAGGAAGTAATGGTAAACGGTTTATTGATCCCGTAAGAAGTTCTTCTATTCGTTTACCCAAATGTTTT
>JAGGXD010000067.1 GCA_021163295.1 Bacteroidales bacterium | reverse complement strand
TAATAATATACCAGTACCGCCTGGACCGAACATGGGTGGCATTGGGCCAGTTGGAGCGCATCCAGTTAAGAATACGGCTCCTGCCGCTCCGACGAAGATGAGTCTTGGTAAATTACTCATAAGACCTCCTGTTTTCATTTTCACGTATAACGACACGCATAAGGGGCGGCAAGAGTGCGTGGCGGAAACTTTAGATTTATCGATGAACTTGAAGCGTGAGACAGGCCTTCAAAAAACCGCCGAGTTCTTGCCGTCCCTTTAATGCGATTGTTCTGCTATCATTCAAAATGCATATTCTATCATCTTTTGTTCAGCACAATGCTGAAGAAGCAAGCTAAATCTTTCTTTTGCTGTGTCTGTATAATTTGAAAAATATCGACTCATTGTATCTATAGCTTGAGAATAGCCTTTGGTCATAGCTATGTAGATACATCTACGCCTTATCAATGAATTGAAAAAATATGAATTTCTATCTACAACCTTCTCAATTGACTTTAACGATTCATTCATTTTTTCAGTAATATTGTATCTAGCATAAATATCAAATTCCATCAGTAACGGATAAATTACATCTTGGTGAATTTTTTTTGCATCATCAATTAATTCAATAGCTGCATGAAGATTGTTTTCGTGAAATGCAATAAACTCAGCTCTTGAAGTTAGATACATTTCATGCGCTGTTTTTGACTGGATATTTTCTAATATAGAAAGTAAATCTGTAATCTTATCTCTATTGGTTGATTTATTATTAACATCCTTGAGCAAACAATTTATATATGCTTGTATATGATACGGGTTAGACCTATCGTTTTCAAAATTTAATCTTGCAAGCTCTAAAGCTTCTGTAAATTCACCTATATAAGACAGCACAAGTACGAGTTCTCTTCTCGCTCTAGCAAAAGATGGCTGCTCATCCAACGCCTTAGAAAGACGTATTATAGCATCTTGATATCTTCCCTTTAATCTGTAGTAAAATCCCAATAAGAAATTATGCTCTGCACCTTTAAATTTTTGTGCTTCTTGCACACATCTAGCATCACGCAATCTTGCTAATGCCAAGCATAGATAATAACGTACATTTTGTAAAAAACGATCATCAAGATTTTGATTATTGTCAATTACGCGATCAGCTAACCGTATCACTTCCTGATATTTGCCTTTTTGATCATAAAGTTGCTTTATTGTCTTAAGGAAAATTGAAGGTATTAAATATCGTTCATTAATCTGTTTACCTTCTAACAGTGCGGCCTTAATTGAATATAGATAATCTGAAATGTCGTTGTCATTATTTTGATAATTTTGTATAAAATTATCTACATGAATATTAAGTTTATCTTTGAATTCATGATGTAATGATAATTTTTGTCTCATAATATAATCACGAACATTATCAATGACCCTTATGTATTCATTATTCGCACCAATAAATTCAACAATCGAGGTAGCTCGAAAGTCAGTAATAATTTTTACGTATACTTCTTCATCATAAACAATGTTAAACACAACGTCTTGGCTAATGAAATCGAACTCAGACAATAATCTCAAAAAATCAATGACTCTTTCATCCTCTGCCCACTTAGAAAGTAATTGTTGAACCTTGTTTGAATTATAATCTACAATGATGTGCGACTGTTTTTTAGCTTCATAAATACCAAGGTCTATCAACTGCTCAACGGTAAAAAATACTTGCTCAGGATAACCAGTTAATAACCCTGAGAAAAAATTTAAGACTTCTTGATCTAACGATAAGCCTCTGTAAGAAGAATATCTGGACAAGAGTCCTTTACGTTCTTTAATGCTAAGTTCTGGTACTTCAATGTGAAAAAAAGAATCATTTCCTCTTATTGTATCAGGACGGATCCGAAATTTTGAAGCTAAACAAAATATTAGTGTATCTTTTACTGTTAATTTATTTATTATATCTACAAACCAACTTGATATTTCTCTATTGAAAGTAGCTATACACCCATTATCTATAATAAAAATCATTTCTTTTGCAGAAATTATATCTTTAACTAAATCAACGGCAATCTCAATTTTCGAACTAATATCTGTATGATATAGATCAAGTATATTATCCTTATCAGAGAAGCCAAGATCATGTAATTTTAATATTAAATCTTCGATACTTTCCTGTGCATTAAGATATATAGATAGTGGCACATATGAATCATCACTTATGTTTGTTTTAACAACACAATGTTTTAATAATTCTCTTCTTCCGATAGAAGGGACACCAGAAGCAACTACACAAGAAGGCTTTATTCTGTCGAAATCATCAAATCTTTCTTCAAACTTATTAATTAATTCATTTCTTCCAACAAAAATTTTTTTATTTTTTTTCAAAAAAGGATGTGATTCCCAGCTTAACTCCCTCAATCTTTGGCGAATTCTCCGTGCAGCGACTGTTGGTCTTGAAATATATCGTAAATTATATTCGTCTCGCATCCATTGTGGAAGGCGAGAATCATTATATTTGATACTATGATCAATAATGATCGGGAAAATTTTTTTAATTTTGGCAGAATCAAACAATTGTTTAGCATAAATTATTTCATCCTGAACCCATTTAGATTCGAGGGCATTTTCAGACAAAAAAATTACAAATAAATCTGACAGATTCATTTTTTTTAATATTTCATCCAAAGTTACAGAACCTTCTTCAAAAGAAAATTCATCAAATTCACAACTTGAGATGCCAATTTTTTTTGCGACAATTCTTACATATGAATCTTTATCTTTGCTACTATGAGATAAAAAACATTTAATCATTTTTAATCCTATGTATATTTAAGAAGCAGAATGCGGAGCTGAGCGAAGTCTTGGCGGGCTCAAGCCGCAGGCTTGTAGTCCGCTGAGACTTTCGCTC
>JAGGXD010000176.1 GCA_021163295.1 Bacteroidales bacterium | reverse complement strand
CTTTATTACGAAAGACCTCCAAGAAAAGGAGATCAATGGAGTCAGACTGAAATCAAACCGGAATCGAAATTCAGTTTTTTCGCTGAAAGTAAAAGAAGTACAATTTTATTTCAATTTAATGAAAAAAATGAAGTCACAGGCTTGCATGTCAATCAGGCTTTTGGAAGAGTTGTAAAGCTTAAAAAAATCGAATAATAAATTTGAGTATAATTATTTACACTAAAATGTTAATCAATTATTTAATAACTATTTAAATTTTATAAAATGAAAAAATTTGGCACTATTTTAAATCTTTTAAGTTTAATTGTAATTGTTCTGTTTTTTGAATTAGTTAGACTTAATAATTGGAATCCTCAGATACTGGTATATGAAGCAATACCATTTTTAGTATTGTTAATATCATATATTAAGTCATTTGCAAAATCCGGAGTATGGAAATTTGTTCACAGATCTTTTAATAAATTAGATGAGAACGAAAAAAGTCTTTCATTAAATGCCGTAAGAATATCCTATTCGCTGTTTACCATATTTATTTTAGCTGTCCTGATTATCTATCATCTTCTGGATATTAAATTAAATATGATTTTGATAGCTTCTTTTATCTATTTAGCGCATATCATGCCGGCATATGTATTAAGCTGGAGTGGGTTTAATAAGAACTAAAATGACAGGTTATGAGGACACAAGCATTAATTATAGCACTTGTTCTGTTTATTATTTCATCATCCGGAATAAATGCAGAAGGACTTTCTTCAAGGGGTATTAAATTTGGATTTAATAGTTCAAAGTTTACCGGGAAAGATATGCCCGGGAAGGGAATTGCATCAATACCCGGCCTAACACTCGGTTACTTTATCAATTACGAAGTCAGTAGCCAATTTTCGCTGCAGCCGGAATTCCTGTTTACTACAAAAGGTTGTAGAATTAATACTGTAGGAGATATTTATCTGCATAATGTTTTTACTTATATGGAGATACCGGTATTGGCAAAATGGACTTTCACAACAGAAAAAAAATGGAAACCATATCTTCTTGGGGGTCCGTTTTTAGATTTAAAACTTCTTGCATTTAATGAAGAAGGATTTCCGGAAGATTTTAAAAAAATTGATTTGGGATTAATCCTTGGTGCAGGTGTCAGGTCTGATAAAATATCAATAGGCATTAATTATAACCATGGATTCCTGAATTTCGATCAGAGCGAAGAAAACATTGATCTTAAAAATCAGACAATTTCTGTAGTAGTTGGATTTTTATTTTAGTCCTGGTTTTAATACGATCGAATAAAGTTTTAAAAAATAATAAAAGAGGAAAATAAAATGAATAAAAATATATTAGCACTGTTAGTATTATCACAAATTATCTTTGTGACAAATAGTACATCAAAAGCTTGTTCAGTATTTAGTGCCTCAAATGGTGAAAAGGTCTTTGGGGCTACAAACAAAGACTGGAATAATACAAATACAAGGATCTTGTTTATACCCTCTTCGGATGGTAAATACGGAAGAGTTTATATAGGTTATCAAATACCTGAAGGATTTCAAAATGTTGGAGGCATGAATGATCAGGGGTTATGGTACGATGGAGCCTCACTCCCGCAAAGATCTGATGTGCGTAATTATTTTAATAAGCCGACTGTAAAAGGTGAATTATGTGAAAAAGCCCTGGAAGAATGTGCTACTGTTGATGAAGTGATAGAAATGTATCAGAAGTATTACACACCCCACTGGCAGGGGCATAGTATGTGGGCAGATAAATACGGAAATTCGGTAGTTATTGAATTTGGTGAAAAAGATGTGGTTTTTATCATGAAACAGGGTGACTACCAGGTAATGACCAACTTTTATCTATCCGATCAGACAAACCCAAGATGGTTTAATTGTTATCGTTACAATTCGATTACCCGCTTGCTGACCGATAATAAAGAATTATCTGTTGAACTGTTTACTTCAGCTCTTGATGCAGCTCATAAGGAAGGAATTATACCTACGGTTTTTTCAAATATATACGATCTGAAAAATGGAGAAATATATTTTTATAGTTTTCACAACTATAATGAATTTGTAAAATTGAATCTGGCTGAAGAATTAAGTAAGGGTGATCAATATCTGAAGATGCCGGAATTATTTCACGGAGTTAGATTAAAGTCGCCTAAAATTGACCAGGTAGTTGACTTCTCCCAGGTTTATTTTGAATGGTTTGGTGATGCTGAAAACTATGAAGTTTTCTGTTCCGAAAGTCCGGAATTTGTAAATTGTGAGCCTGTTGAGGTATCAGGTTCACCGTTTGCCAATCATGAAACCACATATCTCTATTCAACAATTTTTGGCGTGTTATTTCTTGGTGGGATCTGTATAAGAAATAGAAAAACAATAGTGGTTCTTTTTTGTGTATTAATGATTTGTGGATCTTTTTCTTGTTGTACTAAGTTATTCATATCGCCCCCTTCGCCATCTACAATAAAAACTTCGGTAATAGTTGAAAATTTAAAACCTGATACACAGTATTACTGGAAGGTTGTTGGTATTGGGGAGAACGGGATTAACAGCGAGAGTACTGTTAGAACTTTCAGAACTATTGATTAACTAACTCAGGTTGCTACATACTTAAAAATAAGTAAAAACAGATTCAAATTTCAATATAAAAAACAGAAAATAAATATGATACGAATTTTTATATATTTAGTAGTTATAATGTCCGGTTACTCATTATTTTCACAGAGTAAGATTGATATGTACCCGTATTTTGTATAATACTCCCCAAAATTAAGACCACTGGTTAAGGTGAAATAAATCATTAACTTTAACCAGTAATTATGAAAGCAAAACGAAGACTATTGATTAAGGCAAATTTCAGTATTAGAAAATTAAATAAACTAACCACAAAGCTCTATATGTTTTTTATAGATTATATCAGGTTCTTTATGATAATTCTTTGATAAGTTCGCCTATGCTTTATCCTTCATTTTAAGAAAAGTCACTCTTTTTTATTAACTTACGTCTGTTTTAATCAAACGAAGGATAAAACACTAATACGTAGGCAACAATACATGGAGCAAAGTACCGTAAGTAAAAAAAATTGAATAATCTTTACATTTATGATAGCTTATGTAAAGAAAATTTGGATTTCTTAACAAAAGAAACGTCCTTTGTAAAGGAAATTAAAAAAACTTTACATAATGGATCTGGATAAAAATTGGAAATTTAAAGAACTTCCCTTAGATCAAGACATAGAGACTAAAAAAGTATTGAAGAGCTTACCTTCAGCTCATGCAGCTCTGGCAGAGTTAAAAGGAATTGCTTCAAAGATACCTAATCAAAACATTTTAATAAATACCCTTGGTTTACAGGAAGCAAAGGATAGTTCAGCCATCGAAAATATTATTACCACCAACGATGATTTATATAAATCGGAGTTAAATCTTGATTCTTTCACCTCTTTAAATGCCAAAGAAGTTCAAAATTATGTGGCGGCAGTGAGAAAAGGATTTGAATTAATCTTACAAAAGGGATTTCTTACCAATAATATCATTTTAAAGATTCAAGAGGAGTTGGAGGGGAACACAGCAGGATTTAGGAAACTTCCGGGAACGGAATTAAAAAATTCAGCTACAGGTGAGGTAGTCTATATTCCCCCGCAAGATTATAAAGATGTTAAACGACTGATGGATAATCTGGAGAAATTTATAAATAGCCGTGACAAATATGAATTAGACCCATTGGTTAAAATGGCAATTATCCATTATCAATTCGAGAGTATTCATCCTTTTTACGATGGTAATGGCAGAACTGGTAGGATTATCAATATTTTATACCTGATTCAGGAAAAATTACAAAACCTGCCGATTCTGTATTTAAGCAGCTATATCATTAAAAATAAACCTGATTACTACCGTTTACTCCAAAAAGTAAGAGAAGCGGATTCCTGGGAAGATTGGCTATTGTTTATAGTAAATGGAATAGAGCAAACATCGGAAGAAACAATAGACTTGATACTAAAGATTAGCGACCTTATGATGAGCTATAAGCATAAAATACGTGATAATTATAAATTCTATAGCCAGGATTTGCTTAATAATTTATTCAAACATCCCTACACGAAAATTGAATTTGTAGTAAATGATTTGAATGTTTCACGGATTACAGCAGCTAATTATTTGAATAAGTTAGCAGATGATGGATTATTGACTAAGAAAAAACTTGGGACTGGAAATTATTACATTAACGAACCATTGTTTAGTTTACTAACGAATAGATAGAAATAATGCACTGGCGGCAATAAATAGGGCTTCATGTAGTGCGTGGTGCTCTATGTGTTTTTCACATAAAACCAATTGTTTCATCATGAACTAATTGATTATTTAACAGGTGCCGGTAATCTGTTTTCAATTTCAATATCCAGCCATCTTTCTAATGTCGAAATGAACTTTTCCCGTTCAGTTTCATTCATGTTTCTTATTCTTGCACCGCCATGATTTTCCCCTGAAAGAAAAAACCATTCGGCATCAACATTTTCTGAAGGAGGTACAGCTGTTGCACACCATGGATCGGTAGCTCCGTTAATGTAAATAAAATGATTCCCCCTTACTTTTAACCATTTATCTACTTTTTCCAACAGCGTTCCGTCAAATGAAACGGGCAAGTGATCAGGAACGAACAGAAATCTAGGATATGGATTGATTGGTAATACCTTTAACAGATCTTTAAAATCTTCTGTTTCGTATCCGTATGCTCCCATCTCCGTGGCTGCCTGATAGAAATATGGTCCGGATTCTGCAAGATCCTGATCGCTAAAAGAGCTTATACCTGCTACGTCAAGCAGGTATTCAACACACGATATCAATGAAGTTGTATCTACAGGTATGGTGCTGCAGTCTGTTCCATACTGCCTGTGACCAAACTGCCAGAATGAGAATGGGTATTCAAGCACTGCATACTCAAAGGCTTCTTCAAGTGTATTATAAGTGAAATTATTGTTAGCACCTTTGGCATAAAAGTGAAGCCAGGGTAAAATCTCATCACGTTTCTCAAGAATTCTTCTCTGGAATGATCTGATTTTGTTTCGACAAGCTTCTGTTCCAATTGTATCAAAGAATTCGTAAATGCGGGTATCCTCCAGGGCGTTGTTTATCGGGGCAACATAAGGCACACTTACATCCACATCATCAGGATAAAAATATCTGTACATTATAGTTGTGGTTCCTCCTTTACTTATACCAGTACTGATCCATTTGCCGGAATAAATATTTTTGAGTAACTCATTTACCTGGTGCAGATCTGCCGTAACCTGCTCGAAATTCAGGTAGTTATAGTCTAACGAATCGGGTTGACTATCACCGAAATAACGATGTTCCACATCAACCTGGTTGGCATCCAGCAAAGTAGTCAGTTCAAAAGCATATGGTCTGCTTCTGCCATAACCTGCGGTATTCATAACTACCGGTTTGTTAAACCCCTTGTGAAGCAAATAAACTTTTTGAAAGAAAAAGTACCCTGAAGGTTCAGAATGATCTAATGGTTGCCTGATCTTTAACTCATAGGTTATTCCGGTAACGGTTGAGTCGATCTTTTTAAATACCACATCGGGTAACTCATCTAACAGTTTTTCTATTTGTGGTGTTTGGGCATTTAAATGTATTAATGTCAGGGAGAGTAGGACTAAAACAAAAAGTAATTTTTTCATAGTTTTGATATTATTAATGATGATTAATCTAGTTGGTTGTATTTCGCGTAAAGGTTCCTTTCACTTGTTTATCTGTGAGTCCAATGTCTATTCCAAATTGCTCGAAATTTTCTTGTTTTAAATTCCTTTTCTTACCTCCAAGCGTTAAAGCAAGTTCTTCTTTATCATCTGGAACAAAGATAACAACATTCAATAAATCATAAGAAGGAGACAATATCCATCCGGATGGACTCTTGATCATTGAGAAGTTCTTCAGGTGCATATCATTGTTCCCGGTCAGAAAGGAGAATAGGGCTAATTCGAAATAGAAGATCTTATCAAGCAAAGTATTATCAGAATAGCTATCCAGTGCTTTCCCAATTTTCTCCATTGAACTTTTATACTTATCAAATGCCTCTGTTATTTGAAACATATCTATCATGTGGATCTTTTCACCAACTTCTGTCCGGTCAACACGTTTAGTGATGTAGGATAACTCTCCGGATGCTAAACGTATCAATGAAGATGGAACAATCCGGATCCCATATGCTTCTGCTATTCGCATGGTAACATGTTCGTTTTGGGGTATTTCCGGAAAGCAATCTGATGGTGGCTTAAATATGTACTGTCCGCCTGCTCTATTATTCAGAGGATCTTAATTAAGATTATAAGAAACACATTTATTAATCATATTAAAGATCAAAATGAATATCTATTTCAGGATTATATTTACAGTTATTGTATCAACACTTTTCTGACTTTTACTGTTTTGTAGTTATGCAATTTTAAAATGTAAATCCCTTTGGGTTGATCCGAAAGGTCAATTTTTTCCATCATTATAACCTTCATATTTTCAAGTTGTTTTGAATACACTAACTTGCCGGTAATATTCAATACTTCAATTGTTAAATTTTGTTCCCTGTAGCCTTCAATTACAATATTTATAATTCCGGTTGTTGGATTCGGATACAGCTTAATTAAAGTTTTAAATGCAAAATCGTCTATTCCTGAACCTGATTCAACAGTTATTTCAATAGTGTCTGAATTAGAACATGTATTATCATCTGTTACAATAACGGAATAGTTATAAATTCCTGTTCCAACCTCTGAACCATCAATTTCGAGGGTTTGAGTGATGGAATCATTATTCCATAAATAAGAAGCAAAACCTGTACCAGAATCTAAAACAATTATATCATCTGTTGTTATGGTAGTATCTTTACCTAAATCAATAACAGGCAAAGCATTTACGGTTACACTTATTGTTTTTGCATCAGATGAATTACATACATTATTTGCAGTTACACTTATGTTTCCTCCATTAGTACCAGCAACAGTTGTAATATAATTACTTGTAGAGGTTCCTGTCCATCCATTGGGCAATTCCCAGGTGTAATAGGTTGCATCACTGACAGGGTTTGTGCTATATGTGTTTGATGTACCTGAACAAACAGTTAAGTTTCCGATAATTGTGTCAGGCTGAACGGGCACTATGTTGCTACATACTATGTTATCTTGTTTTTTAAAAAGGATTATAGATGTATATGGCTTAAGAGTGATATTTCCTGAAAAAGGCACTCCTCTTACATCAATATAATCATTGGTTAAATTAATGGTTGTATCATTTTTTGATGCATTATATTCAAATCTGATATAATCGTCCGGGTTTGTCTGTATGGCATTTACTTCAATAACTTCAATACTGTCTAACCAAATATCACCTTGTCCTTCGTAGAAGAATAAGTTTAATTGGGTATTGGTTTCAGTACGGTCCAAAGTGAATATATATTCAAATTGTTTATAAAGGGTAGTCAATATATATATTTTTTCTTCAGCAATCAGGTGATAATCACCTCCATCAAGTCGAAGCATTACTTTCAATGCAGTACTATCCGAACTACTTCGGGCAGCAAATTTCATTCTGTAAATTTTATCTTTATTTAATGAAAAAGTGTTTGATAGAATAGTCATGTTTCCATCTGCTTCACCTGAAGGAGTATCAAAATAAGCCTTTAAAGCATTCCCTGCCAATCCTTCATCAACTGCAAGCGCTAAACTACTATTATCATATGGTGACCAATGATACCAATTGTTGATATCGCTATCAAATGTTCCGTTTGTTATCAGATTTGGAAGAACCGGATCGACATTTGAATATTCTTTAAGAGAAATAGGTGATTTCCTTGAATTTTGATCTTTATTATATTTTAAATTCCAACTGCCAAGAGAATGTAATTCATCAATGTTTATTACATTAACATAATTAAGTTTAATTACTAAACTATCGTCAAGAGGTCTGCAATAATAATTATAATCGAAATTACCAAAATCGGAGATTCCATTATCTATTGTTGAAAAAAATGCAACCGGTTGACTTGATTTTTTTGATACAAAAATATTACTATCTACATTACAGTTTGTGATTGGAAATGTTGGAGCTATATAGTCGTGGCCAAAATGCAATTGGATTCCATTATTGTATGAAGTGTTTCCTTTAACATTAATATGGTTGGCATTATGAAGAAAAATTCCACCAGACGGGCAGTTAAAAATGGTATTATCTAATATATCAACATTTGCAGCATGGTCATCAATGTATATACCTGGAACCGCATTATAATAACCATCCGTTCCTGCTATTGCTCCGATTCCATTGTATATAATATTTCCAACCAGCTTCCTTGAATAATTTATAGTTCCCGGACTCCATGTATAAATACCACCACAATCATCGAGGGTAATAGCATAATTTGATATCACATTATTCCGAATCAAAATGGTATCGCCATAAAAGCCTATACCCCCAATATATCCACTGCTGTCAATGGCGTTATTTTCAATCAACACATTATTGCCATGCTGCTGAACAGGAAAATATTGTTGGTTTCCGTTTTTCCCCAAGCCTGCATATAAGCCCGTATTTTTAATGGTATTATTACGCATAACAAAATTATTGCAGTCCCACTGACTTATTACCTTGTTATAAGTATGGTTAATCATATTGTTTTCAAAAATTACAAAATCTGTAGCGGACATTTCCAACATGTTCACTCCTGAATTTGTCATTTCATTATTTCTGATATTAATATGATTGCTTTGGCCTATAATCATTGTTACTGTACAAGAACCATCAAAATGAAGGTTTTCAACAGTAATATATTCTATATTGTACATATTAAATAAGGTATCTGGTTTTGTAGCATAGATACTCAAGTCATTTGGTTCGTTATCCGAATACAGGTGGAATTTTTTATTGGTAGGATTATAGTACCATTCACCCTGCTGATCAAGGGTTCTGGGATCATTCAGTATAAAATATCCGAAATTATCCAAAAATTCGAAAGTTGCATCTGATGTAAATTGTAATGTATTATTTATATGTGCTTTAATAGTTAAGCGATCTAATACCCAACGATTTGTCCTTACCACAGCCTCTGCTCCTGTCCAGTCAATTGCACCAGTGAGTTCATTATCAGTTATCTTGGTTTTTCCGCTATGGGATTCATGAATAAGGTATCCCTTATTTGGATCATTATCATTGGGATACCTGCCTATTTGTTGAGCAATACCATTGATAAAAACATTTGTTACTATGCTGTCACATTCTAAACATGTTGCCTCCCAAATATTCGCTGAAGTTTCAGTCCAGTTACTAACCATAGTTGTTCCCGACAAAATTGGTTTATTTCCGGAACCATAACTTCCATAATAAATATACTCACTTGCATTTCCCGATTTTGAAACGATGAGCGAACCCGAGAAAGTGTCATTGCATTTAAAAAGGATCGAATCACCAGGAAGAAGATTAAACCTTTCAGTATTAAGCTTGTCGATACTTTTCCATGCTAGATTTGCAGATATACCACTATTTTGATCGTTGCCCGAACTTGATGAAATATAATAGTTGGTAGCATTGGATACAAAAAAAGGCAATAAAAGGATTAAGGATAGCAGTGTTTTTTTCATGGTTGTAAAAGATTTTATATGTATTTAGAATAATTTAAAGATAGGAAAAAGATAGGAATATAATGATTATCAAGAATTTATTTCAACTTAAATTATAATACTTTATCCATATCATTTTTACTTATGTGATCGGGTATAAAGATTCTTGTAATGGTCTGCTTTGAATGATGGGATTGCTCGCTGACTTCGTCAGCTCGCGAACTTGCTTATTATTGTTATTTGTATCTTTGTAATACT
>JAGGXD010000026.1 GCA_021163295.1 Bacteroidales bacterium | reverse complement strand
GCAGGAACTTTGACATTTTTTATTTAACATTCGATATTTATTATTAAGTCTGCTCCGAAAATTATTTACTATTTTATTTATTTTCGGAGTTGACTCATTTTTTTTAATTAAATAAACTTTCCCCATATGAATAATTTTAAATTTGTAGAATCTTACAGGTAAAATCAGATAGTGGGAAATTCTACAAAATATGCTGAGACTCCCCTGATGAAGCAGTACAACAGGCTGAAGAATAAACATCCGGATGCCATATTGCTTTTCAGAGTAGGGGACTTTTATGAAACCTTTGGAAGCGATGCTATTAAAACTTCTGAGATCCTTGGCATTACATTAACAAAAAGAGCAAATGGAGCTGCATCTTTTGTTGAACTGGCAGGTTTTCCATATCATGCAATAGATACTTATCTGCCAAAGCTTGTGAGAGCAGGTCAACGGGTGGCAGTGTGCGACCAGCTTGAAGATCCGAAAAAAACCAAGAAAATTGTAAAACGGGGAGTTACCGAACTGGTTACCCCCGGCGTTGCGATGCACGATAATGTTCTTGATCATAAAAAGAATAATTTTCTTGCAAGTGTTCATATCGAAAACAATATCTGCGGAGTGGCTTTCCTGGATATTTCTACGGGTGAATTTTTTACTGCTGAAGGTGGGTTTGAATATATCGACCAGTTACTTTCCGGTTTTAGTCCTAATGAAGTTTTAGTTGAGAGAAGGAAGCAGGAACTGTTCGAAGAGAAGTTTGGGAGCAAATATTATATCTACCCTCTTGACGACTGGGTTTTTACAGAAGATTCTGCTGAGGACCGGCTCCTGAAACATTTCAGTGTGTCATCACTGAAAGGTTTCGGTATCCAGTTTCTCAGATATGGAATAGTAGCTGCCGGGTCAATAATGCATTACCTTGATTTTACCGAACATAATAATGTATCCCATATAACATCAGTTTCCCGTATTGAAGGCAATAAATATGTATGGCTTGATAAGTTTACCATCAGGAATCTTGAACTTTTTACTTCTTTGAATGAAGGGGCTAAAACTTTAATGGATGTGATGGATAATACAATTTCCCCTATGGGTGCCAGAAAGCTTAAAAGATGGATTGTTATGCCTTTAAAGAATATTAAACCTATTATGGAAAGGCATGATATCGTTCAGTATTTTATTGAAAATTCTGATTTTGAAGAATTTATTACAGAGCAGATCGGGGAAATTGGCGACCTCGAAAGAATAACCTCAAAAGTAGCAGTGAACCGTATTAATCCGCGGGAGATTGTTCAGCTTAAACGGGCACTGAATGCTATTGAACCTATTCAACTGGCATGCAGGAAGAGTGGTATTAAAGTATTGAAAAAAATTGCCGGACAACTCAATCCATGTAAAAGTGCCGGTAAGCGAATTGAAAAAGAGATTTCAGATAATCCTCCGGTTTTGGTGAATAAGGGTGGAGTAATAAAAGAAGGTGTTTCAAAAGACCTGGATGAATTGCGTGACATTCTTCATTCCGGTAAAAATTTTCTTGTCAGGTTACAGGAAAAGGAGAGTAAAAATACAGGAATACCATCACTCAAGGTTGGTTTTAATAATGTATTTGGTTATTATATCGAAGTAACAAATACTCATAAAAATAAGGTTCCGGGAGAGTGGATCAGAAAACAAACCCTGGTAAATGCAGAAAGATATATAACTGAAGAACTCAAGGAGTATGAAGAAAAGATTCTTGGAGCTGAGGAGAAGATACTATCACTTGAAACTGGGTTATATAATGATCTGGTAAACAGCCTAATAAAATATATTGCTGATATTCAGGCAGATGCATCGGTAATTGCCCGTTTGGATGTCCTTCTGTCTTTTGCAAGGACAGCGAAAATGAATAACTATACCAGGCCGGTGATTGATGATTCCGAGGTGATTGATATTAAGCAGGGCAGGCATCCTGTAATTGAACAGCAGCTTCCTCTTGACGAGAAATATATTCCGAACGATGTTTACCTGGACAATGACGATCAGCAGATCATTATTCTTACCGGTCCGAATATGTCTGGCAAATCTGCCCTGCTAAGACAGACAGCCCTGATTATTTTGCTTGCCCAGATAGGTAGTTTTATCCCTGCGGTATCAGCAAGGATAGGTTTGGTGGATAAAATTTTTACAAGGGTTGGTGCTTCGGATAATATCTCGTTGGGTGAATCAACCTTTATGGTTGAGATGAATGAAGCTGCCAGTATACTTAATAATCTTTCATCCAGAAGCCTGCTCCTTCTGGACGAAATAGGCAGGGGTACCAGTACTTATGATGGAATTTCCATTGCATGGGCAATGGTGGAATATATTCACGAACAACCCAGGGCAAAAGCAAAAACCTTGTTTGCTACTCATTATCATGAATTGAATGAGATGGAAGCTTCATTTTCGCGTGTCAGGAATTTTAACGTTTCAATTAAGGAACTTGAAGATAAAATTATTTTTCTCAGGAAACTGAAAAGAGGTGGCAGTGAGCATAGTTTTGGCATACATGTGGCGCGTATGGCAGGAATGCCAAAAAGCGTAGTAAGCAGAGCAAATGAAATACTTGAGGAGTTGGAACAATCACACGTTAAGAACAGTCTGACAAAACCGGTATCTGAGCTGGCCGGGAACAGGGAAGGTTTTCAGCTTAGTTTTTACCAGCTCGATGACCCGGTATTAAAGCAGATCCGTGATGAGATCGCCGGACTGGATGTAGATAATCTCACTCCTGTGGAAGCACTGAATAAACTGAATGATATAAAGAAGCATTTAAAGAAATAGGCAGTAGAAGACAGAAATTTATTTTTTATATTCACTAAAAAAGTACTATTTTTGCACGCACTACATAATAAGCGGAAGTAGCTCAGCGGTAGAGCACGACCTTGCCAAGGTCGGGGTCGCGGGTTCGAACCCCGTTTTCCGCTCAACAAAAAGAAAGCCGCCTGATGGCGGCTTTTATCACCATGCCCAGGTGGTGGAATTGGTAGACACGTTGGACTTAAAATCCAATGGCCTTTAACGGCCGTGCGGGTTCAAGTCCCGCTCTGGGTACTAAACGGTTGACACATATTATTGTGTTGACCGTTTTTCTTAATACAACCGGGTTAAATCTGCAAACCTACAATACAAACATCATCTATCTGTTCCAATTCCCCTTTCCACTCTTCAAAGGTTTTGTCCAGTATCCTTTTCTGCTCTTTCATTGGTTGTCCGGCTATATTTAAAACAAGCTGTGTTTTATTGTCAGGTTTACAAATTACAAAAAGGAATCATTAATTGGAAAAACGAAATTATTTATAATTATTTTTCTATTTTTATGGTAACTTATTGCAGAATATGGTAATTTCTCCTGGCAATAATAGTTTTGCAATAAGATTCGGATTACATAAAAGCCAGGGGAAGGAAATTAATATTTAACTAATAAAAATAACCAATGAAAAAAATTGTTATTGTACTGCTTCCGGTATTGATTCTTATTGTTACAGGATTATTCTCATGTAAAAACCAAAAAGGATCTGATTACCAGGAAAAAATTGATATTCAGGAAATTGAAGAATTAACGAAAGAAATTGATGAAGTTATGTACCCTCTCCCGACATCAGCTGAAGTGATAAATATGCTTACAGAGTTGGAGGTAGGATATATGGTCGGAGTTTCTAATCCTACTGAAAACGTTAAGAATTATGTAACAAGTAAAAGTAAATCAATAAATCTGGGTGTGTACGGGGCAGACTTAAGTTATGCTACTCTTTATAATATGAACCAGGATGTTATCGATTACCTGGACGCTATCCGGGTGTTGGCTAACGACTTGGGTATGTCGGACATTTATAGTCAGGAGTTATACGATGATATTAAAAATAATTTTGATAACAGAGATCAACTTGTTAATGTCCTAACCAAGGCGTTTGATAGTACTTTTGGTTCCCTGAGCGAAAATGACCAGCAGTCACAAGCTTTGATGGTTGTTGCAGGGGCGTGGGTTGAAGGCATGTACATTACTACCCATATATCCGAATCAGTATTTCATGTAGAAGGTATTGTAAGTGTATTACTAGAACAGAAAAAATCTTTTGAGCTGTTTATAGATTTAGCAACACAACATGCCAATGACCCTGCTGTGAAAGAGATGCTTGAAATGTTCGAGCCGATGAAAACGGTTTACGAAGGCATTGATACGAGTCTTACTGAAAAGGATGTTGAGAACATTACCAGGGAAGTTGTTTTATTAAGAGAGAAACTCATATCGTAAAAGCGAAACTTATTACAGGCTGCGATGGTCAGATCGATATTAATCCTCCTTTTGGGAATATTTTTTTTCCTTCCTTCCAGTGCACAGGACAAGCAAAAAAAGTTGAAACTTTGGTACCGCCAACCTGCTTTACAATGGAATCATAGCATGCCAATTGGAAATGGCAGGTTAGGTGCAATGGTATTTGGCGGGGTGCCATCAGAAAAAATTATTCTTAACGAAGAAAGTATCTGGAGCCATGACGGTGAATATTCGGATAAAAAAGGAGCATATAAATATGTAAAAGAGATACGGCAATTATTATTTGATGGGAAATATAAAGAGGCTGAAAAGCTTGCATCTGAAAAAGTTATGGATGACCGGTTGCCCTCCGGCACCAACACCTACCAGGAACTGGGTGAGCTTACTATTGATTTTATAAATCATTCTGATCCACAGGATTATTACCGGGAGCTGGATCTTGAAACGGCGATAACAACTGTCAGTTATAAAATTGGTAAAACTGAATATAAAAGGGAGGCTTTTTGCTCTGCTGTTGATCAGGCAATCTACTGGAGAATTTCGGCAAGTGATCCGGGAAAGGTCAATGCAAAGATATTCCTGCAGAGAGATGGTTCTAATCATGATATTCAGGTTGTAGATAATGAGATAGTTATCAGAGGAATTGCCGGAAAGGAGAGAGGAGTCACGTATTGTGGACGTGTAAAAATAATTCCTGTAAAAGGGAAAATCTTAAAAGGGAATAAGAGCATTACAGTAAGTTCAGCCGATACCCTGTTGCTTGTTGTTACTGCTTCTACTGATTATTCGGGAGAGGACCCGGTATCAAACAGCAAAGAGCAAATGAGATTAGCTACCGGAAAGAAGTATTCAGATATTAGAAATGACCATATTGCTGAATATCAATCATGGTTTAACAGGTTTTCTATTAATCTTGGAAGTTCACAAGCCGGATATTTTCCGACAGATGAGAGGCTGGAAGCTTTGAAGATCGGGGCTATTGATCCGTCACTGATCTCTTTATATGTTCAGTTTGGCAGGTACCTTCTTATCTCCAGCTCGCGCCCCGGTTGTTTGCCTGCAAATCTGCAGGGTATATGGGTTAACGGAATAAAACCTCCATGGAATTCAGATTACCATATTAATATTAACCTACAGATGAATTACTGGCTGGCTGAGGTCACAAACCTTTCCGAATGCAGCTATCCTTTATTTGATTTTATTGAAAAGCTTTTGCCAAATGGCAGAAAAACGGCACGGATTCTGTATGGTTCCGATGGGTTTGTTGCTCATCATACTTCCGATGTTTGGTTTTTTACTACAGGATTCGGTAAGCCGGTTTACGGAGCCTGGCCCATGGCAGGAGGGTGGCTCTCCAGACATCTGTGGGATCATTATTTATACACACAAGACCTCGCCTTCCTGAAGAATACTGCCTATCCAATTATAAAGGAAGCAGCTGAGTTTTATCTTGACTTTCTTGTTGAGGATCCAAAAACCGGCTTGCTGGTTTCGGGTCCGTCTATTTCCCCTGAAAACTCATTTATTACTCCAAACGGCGAAAGGGCAAGTTTGTGTATGGGACCGTCAATGGATCACCAGATTATACAGGATCATCTCCTCTCAACCATTAAAGCATCGGAATTGCTTAATGCCGATGTGACATTCAGACATGAAATGCTGAGTACCCTTGATAAGCTGGCACCGGTTAAAATTGGGAAAGATGGGAGGATTTTGGAATGGTCGCAGGATTTTGAGGAAGCAGAACCGGGTCACCGGCATATGTCGCACCTCTATGGTTTACATCCTGCAAATTTGTTTACATGGCAGAAAACTCCGGAGCTTATGGAGGCATCAAAAAAAGTATTGGAATACAGGTTGAAGCATGGAGGGGGGCATACCGGATGGAGCAGAGCCTGGATAATTAATTTTTATGCAAGATTAAAAGATAAGGAAAAAGCTTATAGTAATGTTAGAGCACTTCTTTCAAAATCAACTTTACCCAGTATGCTCGATACACATCCTCCGTTTCAGATTGACGGTAATTTTGGTGGTTGTGCGGGAATAATTGAGATGCTTTTACAATCGCATAGTGGAGAGATTGAGTTATTGCCTGCTCTGCCTGATGCGTGGAAAGATGGGGAAGTAAAAGGAGTAAAAGCAAGAGGTGGATTTGAAATTGATATTAAATGGGATAAGGGACAGCTTGTTTCCGCTCGGATCAAATCTAATGCGGGCAAACCATGTAACATTTCTTATAATGGAAAAAGAATGAGTAAAAAAACTTTGAAAGGAGAAGAATTTATTGTGTATCCGGGGAAAAATAATCTTATTATGAAAAAAGGGACTTTTGGGTATGACCTTGACTTTTTAAAAAAACAGGGAGATATGATCGTGCTTTCAGGTAATGATAACAAAGCACAGGTAATTGTTTCCCCGGAGTATCAGGGTAAGGTTTTTACAAGCACAGCCGAAGGGCTTGAGGGTAAGAGTTTTGGCTGGATCAATTATGATCTGCTGGAATCCGGCACTATCCTTGATCATATGAATGCTTATGGTGGAGAAGACAGGTTGTGGATCGGTCCGGAAGGAGGACAATTTTCAATATTTTTTAAGCCGGGTGGCGGGATGAATATTGATAACTGGTTTACCCCGGCCCCGATTGATACAGAATCATGGAAATTAATTTCTGAGTCTCAAAACAAAGTTGAGATGGAGAAAAAAATGACCCTGAAGAATTATTCAGGATCGGAGTTTAATTTACGTATCAATCGTAATATAAACCTGTTTGATGTTGAAAAGGCAAATGATCTTCTGGGAATAAAAATTCCCGGGAATGTAAATTGGGTTGGTTATGGTTCGGAGAATATAATGACAAACATTGGAGATAATGCCTGGACCAGGGAAACCGGAACACTCTCAATATGGATGTTAGACATGTTTTCTCCGGGTGATCATATTACTGTTGTTATTCCTTTTCAGAAAGGAGATGAAAAAGACCTGGGACCTGTAGCTACTACTGATTATTTCGGAGAGATAACATCTGAACGTATTAAGTATTCTGACAATGTGATCTTCTTCAGGGTTGACGGAAATAATAGAGGAAAACTTGGATTATCAGCTAAAAGGGCAAAACCGATTGCCGGAAGCTATGATGCTGATAACAAAGTGCTGACAATTGTGAAATATTCAATACCCCAGGGAGCAACAGAGTATATAAATCAACTTTGGAAATGGCAGGAAAATCCATTTAGCGGAGATGTTATGAATGCGTATAATGACGGTCCTCTTGAAGATGGCAGCCAGATGGGACCTTTCTATGAAATTGAGAGTTCTTCACCGGCAGCCTTCCTGGAAAAAGGAGAAAGCATTACCCATTATCATAATGTTTTTCATTTTACCGGACCGGAAGATCAATTAAACATGCTATCTTTAAAGATACTTGGAGTGAGCATTAATGAGATAACACAGATTTTTTAATGAAGTGAAACCTCAAACTTCAAACTTCAAACTCCGAACCTGTGAATGTCGATGCCTTATGTCTGAAAATTACTAATTACTAATAACTTATAACTCTCCCTCTCATGGAAGGAATAAAAATACCCCTGTTGGACCTTATAATCATTGTTGTTTATATGCTGGGCATACTTGTGGTTGGAATACTGGTAGTTAAAAAGAGGCAAATGACCAGTAATTCATACTTTCTCGCCGGCAGGTCGCTTAATTGGGCACTTGTTGGAGCGGCACTATTTGCCTCCAATATTTCAACAATTCATCTTGTTGGTCTTGCATCAGCAGGGTTTGCGGATGGTATGGTACAGGGGAATTTTGAATGGATGGCAACTCTTCTATTGGTTGTACTGGGATTGATTTTTGCTCCTTTTTATTTTAAAAATAAGATATCAACCCTGCCTGAATTCTTGGAAAAGAGATACAGTGGAGTTTCACGCAGCTTACTGGCATTTATGGCTATTGTAGGAGCATTGTTTATGCATATTGGTATTAGTCTTTATGCCGGGGCTGTGGTCTTTGAAAATTTCTTTGGTATAAGCATCTGGATATCAATTGGGATAATTGCTTTGTTTACTTCAATATATACTATTTTGGGTGGATTAAAAGCAGTTGTGGTAACAGAATCTATACAGACAGTGATCCTTATCCTTGGAGCCGGGATAATGGCTTTTCTGGCTTTTAAGGCTCTACCGGAGCATGGTATCCATTCTTATGCCGACCTGAAAGAAGCAGTAAAACCTGATCAGCTTAACCTGTTACGTTCCTATGAAAGCAATCCGAAATTACCATGGTATTCTCTTGTTCTGGGTTATCCTATTATCGGATTATGGTACTGGTGTGCTGACCAGACTATTGTACAAAGAGTTCTGGGAGCCAGAACACTCAGGGATGCTCAAACAGGACCAATTTTCGCAGGTTTTATAAAAATACTACCTGTTTTTCTTTTAGTTATTCCGGGTATACTGGCCTATGTCCTTTTCGGAGATATCATAAAAGACCCGAATGATACTTTGCCAACACTTATTACCGAACTGCTTCCAACCGGTTTGATGGGGTTACTTGCAGCTGCATTGCTGGCTGCACTGATGAGTACAGTAGCTGCAGCCCTGAACAGTTCGGCTACACTGGTTTCAGTTGATATTGTTAAAAGGCTAAGACCTCAGACGACTGATAAGCAGCAGGTTAAGATTGGTAGATGGACAGCTGCAATCGTGATGCTTCTGGCTATAGCATGGTCTCCTATGATACAAAAGTTCATTAGCATCTTTGATGCTATTAACGAGATACTTGCTGTACTGTCACCTCCTATTGCTGTAGTATTTCTGTTTGGAGTTTTCTCAAGAAGAGGAACAAAAGAGGCATCTGCTGTATCAATAATATCAGGTTTTATTCTGGGTGCTGTAGTATTTATGATTGATTTCCCAATGTTTGGAGATGTAAAAATTATTACTGAATACCTGGGAATTCCATATATGATGCAGGCATTCTGGCTGTTTGTTATTATTAGTATTATCTATTTTGGAGTAAGTTATCTTACACCCAAACCACCACTTGAAAAAATCAGGGACCTGACTCTCGAAAATCCGCTTGCTTTTTTAACAAAAGGGAAGGTTACCGGGATAACAGATCCAAGGATATTATCTGCTATCCTGCTTTCAATTATGGTAGTGCTGTATATTGTTTTTAATTAAATCATAAATCCGTATATTAATACATAAATAGCTGCGAATGCACGAATAAGTGAAAAATCTTATGAGAAATTTGCAGTAACTTCAAAATGAAACAGGAGACACCCTTAATATGAAATTCTATTTTGGAAAATAAATACCAAAGACTCATTATTTTGGAAAAAATATTCTAAAAAGGGCATTATTCTGGAAAATAATCTCTATCTTTGTGATATTAGTGAATAATAATGGAAAATAATCTTCATATTCGTTTAGAAGAAGTCATTTTTAGTTCCGCAGACAATAAAATCTCAAAGCAGATTTCAAAACTGCGCAAGTTGGGTAAAATACGCAAAATTGCACCCCGGCTCTATACATCAAATCTAACCGATCCTGATAAAGAAATTGTCAGAAGAAATCTTTTTTTAATCCTGGGGAATTTATATCCGGGTGCAATTATCAGCCATCGTTCAGCATTTGAGTTCAAACCAACAAAAGCAGGTCATATTTTCCTCACATTCAAATACACTAAAAAAATAGATCTTCCCGGTATTATTATCCGGCTTTTGGAAGGTCCGGGATCATTAGAAGAAGACAATCCTTTTTCCGGCCAATTATTCGTTTCCCAGCAAGCAAGAGCCTTTTTAGAAAATCTTCAGTCATCAAAAAGACCAGGACCAACATCCAAAACCTTATCCATTCCTGAAATTGAAGAAAAGCTTGAACAAATAATCAGGGTAAATGGCGAAGATGAATTAAATAAAGTCAGGGATAAGGCAAGGGAAATTGCAAAAAAACTGAAGATGGAGAAAGAGTTTTCCATTCTGAAAACCATAATAAGTACCTTATTGTCTACTCATAGTGCAAATGTATTATCCTCTCCTCTAGCTGCTGCACGAGCTTTTGGCTATCCTTTCGATCCCAGGCGATTACAGTTATTTGAAGTGCTTTTTAGAGCATTAAAGACAAAAGAATTCAAGAATCGCCCTGACAAGAATTTATCAAATAAATCTTTTCGGAACTTCGCTTTTTTCGAAAGTTACTTTTCAAACTATATAGAAGGAACTGTCTTTGAGATTGAAGAGGCAAAACAAATAATTGAAACCAGCCAACCCCTCCCGGCAAGAAATGAAGATTCGCATGATGTGTTAGGGACATATCAAATCGTTTCGGGCAAACAGGAGATGTCGATAATTCCCAAAACAGCTGACGAACTGATTTCAATTCTTCAATATAGGCACAAAATTTTGTTAAGTGCAAGAACCAATAAAAAACCGGGATTATTTAAAGACCAAAATAATTATGCGGGACAAACTTCATTTGTTGATTTAAACCTGGTGACGGGAACATTTATAAAAGGTTTTGACTACTATCAGGCATTAACTCATCCGTTTGCAAAAGCTGCATACCTAATGTTTCTTATTAGTGAAGTTCATCCATTTTTAGATGGCAACGGACGTATGGCAAGAGTAATGATGAATGCAGAATTGGTCTCTAAAGATCAATCAAAAATTATTATACCCACTGTTTTTCGTGATGACTATTTAGGAGTTTTGAGAAAATTATCACGCCAACTGGACACTGAACCATATATTCGGATGTTACAACGTGCTTTTGAATTTAGCGAAACTGTTCATGGTGAAGATATGAGTACAATGCAACGGCATCTTGAAAATTGTAACGCATTTCTTGAACATACAGAAGGGATACTTAAAATAGTTGAAAGAGAATAGCCTAAAACGCAAAATGATTCTTAATTTATTTTGTCATTTCGAAAATAATTCATTCCTTTGTACTCATAAACGAAATTAGTCAGAAAGATTAAATTTTATATAATATGGCACTAGACGATACCAGGAAAAAAATATTAAGTGTTGCTAATAAATTGTTTAGCAGGTTTGGCTTTCATAAAACCTCAATGGATGAGATAGCGAAAATAGCCAGGAAAGCAAAAGGTTCCTTATATTATCATTTTACGAGTAAAGAGGAACTTTTTAAAGAGGTTGTATCAAGAGAAATTGTGAATCTAAAAGATCAACTTTCTGCTATTATTAACAATAGTGATTTAAGTGCGTCGGATAAAATAAAAATTTATCTTCTCAGGAGAATGGAAATATTAAATGATGCAGCGAATTATCACGAAACATTAAAAGCAGATTTCTTTGAACATTTTGATTTTATTGATGGTTTAAGAGAAGAATTGGATGAATGGGAAAAAGGAAGTTTAAAAAAAATATTATTACAAGGGGTTGAAACAAAAGAATTTGCAGCTATTGGAGATATGGATGTTATGTTGGATGTATTTATGATGGTATTAAGAGGACTTGAGATACCTTTCTTTTTACAAAATAAATATGAGAAATATTCTCCTTATTTCGAAGGGTTAATGGGAATTCTTACTAAAGGGATAGCTTCATGATTTTTTGTATAACCGACTAAAAAATAATAATAAGGTAAAACAATTGCGATCAAATTATGAACTCAGATAACATAAAAGAAATAG
>JAGGXD010000096.1 GCA_021163295.1 Bacteroidales bacterium | reverse complement strand
GACTGAGATTCTTCGCTGCGCTCAGAATGACATATGCATTACCTGAAACTAATACCCAGACCGGCAGTTATAACAGAATAATTTGCCTTGGTATAGTCGGCATGTATGGTAAGAACGCCTAAAGTCAGTCTCATACCGGCATTTAATCTAACCCCGCTAAAGCTTTCAATATCAAATGACGGTATAGTCGTCACATTCGCATTGGTATAAATTGGAACGAGAGGTGAAGAGGCATTATATGAAGGAAGCGCGAAATTACCATCAACGGCAATAGAGGTTGATGTTCCGCTATAACCCACTCCACCATAAAATGTAACAATGGGAAGTTTCTTGGAAATCAGCAGGTTAATGGTATAAGCCGAAATATCCATATTAACTTTCTGATTTTCAAAATAACTTAGTTCATAAGTCATATTGTCTGTGTTCTCCGGTTCCATAGAAACCGGAATGCCTACACTAATCTTTGTATATCCACCCATTAAGGAAATATCAACAGGAAAAAGATCTGATCCTGGTAAATATTGAACAAGGCTGTGTTTTAACCCCACTCCCCACAAACCAAAAGAACCATCTGCAACTTTCATTGTCGGAATAAACCGGCCAATTATTTCAGTACCAAGTGGCAGCCCAATTCCGGCTTTGATCATTGGTAAAGGTATAATACCCCAGTTTATACCGGGAGGTGTATTGAAAGACGCGAGTTTGACTGGAACAGGTAAAGAAGTTCCTTCAAACTCATCAATCCAGTATTCCATAAGAGGGCCATCGCTATTCTCACCGGCAATAGTCGGAGCAATAGAGTTTCCGGAAACTGTCAGGGTACTTAATCCCAGTTCCGAAAGATCGAAAGTTTTTGCATCTTCAGGAATCAGTGTTGTGCTGACTGATAAAGTAATATCAAACCCACCAAGCTTATGTGGTTTACCCGTATTGTACCAGCCACCGTTCAAACTTGATCCGAATGCATTTGCATAAGGTGTTATATATCCTTCAAGCACTTTTATCCCATCAGCGACTCCTCCTTTAAACAAATCGAAATTAATCTGAGAAAAGCCTGTTGATGAAAGCAATAACAATCCGGTAATAACCGAAAATATGTTCAAAAATGATTTTTTCCTTTTCATAACTTATGATTTTTATAATTTCAATGCTAAAATAATTAAATAGTTTAATGTTCTATTGAATAAAATGTAATATTTTGGAATATTCCATTCTTCTATATCTTTCCAGTATTCCATTTTTCCACTATTCCATTCTTCTATTCTTTCCCTCTAAACCATTTATTTCTTTTATTCCCTCTACTCAATTCTTCCATATACTTGATGCTATTTCCGTGAGAAAGGTTGCATCATCAAAAAACATCTTTACTAAAGGGGACAATAATACCAATACGAAGTGTGGTATAATCAAAGTCCTCCCTAACACCTTGCTGTAAACTCAGAACGCCTTTTACCTTCCCAAATTGTAATTCTGTTTTTAGTCGCAACACCATCGGACTGTCTTTAATATTAACATATCCGGTGTAACCGGCAAAACTTCCTTCAATCCTAATTTGATTTTTGCTAAGTATTAACCCTGCTCCATATAAAAAAGCATCATCCTGGTGGTATATAACCCGATCAGTATTATAATTCAATTGCCAGGAACAGAATCCTGCCATTCCTGTAATTTCAACATTTTCGGTTAATTTTTTACTTAAAAGCATATCGAAATGATATCCCGGTGCATCAGTAAACCGGGCTCCTCTCATATTTGATCCCGAGGGTATCCTGAATGCGATTCTTATTACCATGTCAGGCAATTTTACATGATCTCTTGTAAGAGAAATAAGTGTAGCAATATTCAGATCTCCAACAGAAAAGCCTTTTGCGTCAAAATCCCTTGAATGTCTTTCATCACGTGTGGTAATATCCATTTTATAATGCTCAACCATTACTCCATATAGTTCAAGACCCACCCTATTTCCGGCAAGTGGTAAATATAGTGAAGAAAATATATCCTGTGTATTGTCACCATTACTATAATGAAGTTCGTTTAGTAGCCGGAAACCGGCTTTATCCGGCAATCTACCTGTTTTTATTTCCGGTACCGGAAGGGCATTCGGTCCCATAAAACCTGGCGATTTAATAATATATTGATCCCATGGTGTTATACCATCCCAGTTATTTATCTCATTCCACCACGAATAATCAACCTGTCCGTTTAAGGATGCAAATATCAAAAGACATAACAGAATGGATGTGGCAGATTTCTTAATCATTGTTTGAAAACTTACTCAAAACTAAAGAAAAAAAGTAATTATCTTGAATGTGATTAAGTAATCGGGTGTTAGAATTGTTTAATTTTTTTTATTGTCGACTGTGGACTGTGGACTGCCGACTGTTTAATTACCGAGAAATCTTATCTTTGTATAAACAGATTTTACAGTAAAAATCAATGCTAGCAAATCAACCTCTTGCAGACAGAATGCGACCCGCGACTCTGGACAACTTCCTTGGTCAGGAACAGTTAGTAGGAAAAGACGCAATTCTCAGGAAGACAATCGAGTCGGGCAAAATACCTTCTTTTATTCTCTGGGGACCTCCGGGAGTTGGAAAAACTACGCTGGCAAGAATAATTGCAAACAAGCATAACAGACCGTTTTACCAGCTAAGTGCGGTCCATTCAGGGGTAAAAGATATAAGAACTACCATTGAAAAGGCAAAGAAACAACAGTTCTTTGACCATCCGAATCCTGTGCTTTTTATTGATGAAATTCACCGATTCAATAAATCCCAGCAGGACTCATTATTGGGCGCTGTGGAACAGGGTGTACTCACACTGATTGGGGCAACTACCGAGAACCCGTCATTTGAAGTTATCTCCCCTCTCCTTTCCCGTTGCCAGGTTTATGTACTAAAACCACTTGAGAAACCTGATCTGGAGAATCTTATCGCCAAGGCAATAACCACTGATACTTACCTCAAAGAATTTGACATTATTATTAAAGAAAATGAAGCCATAATAAGATATTCCGGGGGTGATGCCAGGAAACTTTATAACATTATTGAACTTATCGTGAGTGCTGAATCAGAGAAAAATGATAATACCAACATAAATAAAAAAAGTAAAAAACAGAAAATTGTTATCAATAATGAAAAAGTTTTGAAAAGGGTCCAGGAAAATATGGCTCTCTACGACAAATCCGGAGAGCAACATTACGATATAATCTCTGCCTTTATCAAATCTATTCGCGGAAGCGATCCGAACGCTGCAGTTTACTGGCTTGCCCGCATGGTAGAGGGTGGTGAAGATGTTAAATTCATTGCAAGAAGGATGTTGATATTAGCTGCCGAAGATATTGGTCTGGCTAACCCCAATGCATTACTACTGGCTCAGAGTTGTTTTGAAGCAGTGAATGTTATAGGATGGCCTGAATCAAGGATCATCCTGTCTGAAGCAGCAATTTATCTTGCCACTTCAGCTAAAAGTAATTCTGCCTATATGGCAATTAATTCTGCCCAGGAAGAAGTGAAAGAATCAGGTGACCTGCCGGTACCTTTAAATATTCGTAACGCTCCGACAAAACTGATGAAAGATCTGAATTATGGAAAAAATTACAAATATGCCCATAGCTATGAAGGAAATTTCACCAAAGAAAAATTTCTTCCTGATGAACTCGGGGATAAAAAGCTGTACGAACCACAGAAGAATGCCAGGGAAGAAGAAATAAGAAAACGACTTAAAAAATTGTGGGAAGATAAATACGGGTATTAAGATGGCGCTTTTTACTAAATTTGTTTTTTTAATTCCGATTTTATGATAAAAAATATTCCGCAAATAAAACATACCGGTTCAGGCAATTTCTTTCTCATTGCCGGTCCGTGCATAATCGAAAGCGAATCAATAGCTTTTGAGATAGCTGAAACGGTGAAGAAAATTACTGATAAATACAGCATCCCTTTTATTTTTAAAGGTTCATACAAAAAAGCAAACCGTTCACGACTCGATTCATTTACAGGCATTGGCGATGAAAAAGCACTTAAAATACTGAATAAAGTGCGAATAGAAACCGGTGTTCCGGTGGTAACTGATATTCACTCGGTGCATGATGCTGCTATGGCGGCAGATTATGTTGATATGATTCAGATACCTGCGTTTTTATGCCGCCAGACTGACTTGCTTGTTGCTGCAGCTAAAACAGGTAAGTACATAAATATTAAGAAAGGTCAATTTCTTTCCCCGGGAGCAATGAAGTTTGCAGTAAACAAGGTTGTCGAATCAGGAAACAAGAATGTAATGCTCACCGAGAGAGGAACAACTTTTGGTTATTCCGACCTGGTTATTGATTACAGGGGGATAATAGAAATGCAAAAACTTAATATGCCTGTTGTGCTTGACGTTACTCATTCATTGCAGCAACCTAACCAGGAATCCGGAGTTACGGGCGGACGCCCTGAAATGATTGAAACATTGGCAAGAGCCGGTATTGCAGCTGGCGCTGATGGTATATTCCTTGAAACACATCCGCAATTACATAAAGCCAAATCTGACGCCGCTAATATGCTCGATCTTGCTCTGCTTGATGATCTTCTTCAAAAGCTTGTAAAGATCCGGCAGGTGGTTAAGGTATTTTGAAAAAAATATTTACATTTAGCAATTATTTAAATTTAATTTGAACCCTAATATTGAAATTATGAAAAAGCTACTCTCTCTTACTTTTGCAATTCTTATTGCAGCATTCTTCACTGTTGTTAAGGGACAAGATTTAAGTGAAATTCTCGATCAACATTTCAGTGTGGTTGGTCAGGAAAAACTAATGAAAATTAAGACCTTAACTATTTATGGAAATATTGTGCAGATGGGCACTGAATTTTCCTTTGTTCAAAAAGTTAAGAAACCAGATAAATTTAGAATGGAAGCAGATATACAGGGACAGAAAATGATACAGGCTTTTAATGGAGATGACGGATGGTATATTGCTCCCTGGATTGGTCCGGATCCTCAGGATCTTACAGGTGACCAATTAAAACAAGCCAAAGAACAAACAAATATTGAAGGAGATCTGTATAACTGGGAGGAAAAAGGACATCAGGCAGAATATATGGGAACCGAAGATATGGAAGGAACTGAAGTTTACAAAATCAAACTCACTAAAAAAGAAGGGGATGAAATATTTTACTACATTGACAGTGAAGCGTATATTATCTTAAAAGAATCCAGGAAAATGACGATGCAGGGAAGTGAAGTGGAGATTGAATCTTTTCCGGGTAATTATGAAATGATTGATGGTATAGCGTTTCCAATGAGCGTTAAGACAAACATAATGGGAAATGAAACCCAGGTATTATTTGATTCTTTAAAATTCGATCTGGAATTGGATGATTCCATTTTTATCCGTCCGGGTAAGGAGGAAACAGAAGTTAAAGAAGATTCCAAATAAAAGTATATACAAATGAAATCCCTTAAGTTTCAGAATAAAATCATCCTGCTTGGTTTTGTTATAATAACACTTTCTGTTACATCATTAAGTAAATTGCAGGCACAAAATAAACCTGTGATCAATTCCAATACATTTGGAGCAATAGAGGCAAGACATCTTGGACCTGCCAGAATGAGCGGACGGATATCTGCGATTGACGCTGTTAATGAAGATTTTCGAATTGTTTATGTTGGGTCGGCATCTGGTGGTGTATGGAAAAGTACTAATGGCGGAACTTCGTTCAAACCGGTGTTTGATAAGCATATTCAATCGATAGGGGCTGTTGCCATAGATCAAAAACATCCTGATACAGTATGGGTTGGCACTGGAGAGCCATGGCCAAGAAACAGTGTTTCTATCGGAGGTGGAGTATTTAAAACCTCCAACGGAGGTGAAACATGGAAAAAGCTCGGACTTGAAAAAACAGAAAGAATTTCCAGGATAGTGGTTCATCCTGAAAATTCGGATACTGTCTATGTTGCTGCTATGGGACATCTTTGGGGACCTAATGAAGAAAGAGGTGTATATAAAACTGTTGATGGAGGTAAAACATGGAAAAAGGTACTATATGTAGATGAAAATACAGGATGTGCAGATATTACAATTGATCCCAGAGAGCCGGAAACACTGTATGCCGGGATGTGGGATTACAGAAGAAAGGCTTACACCTTCAGATCAGGAGGTCCGGGAAGTGGTTTATACAAAACAACTAATGGTGGTAAAGAATGGAAAAAACTGACAAATGATCTGCCAAAGGATAGTATCGGGCGGATTGCAGTAGATATTTCTTCAGTTGATACTACTATTGTCTATGCGCTTATTGAGTCGAAAAAAACTGCCCTTTACAGTTCAAAAGATAAAGGAGAAAGCTGGAAAGAAATGAATAAAACAGGAGTTGCAAAAGAGAGACCCTTCTATTTCTGTTATATTGTTGCTGATCCGGTTGATACAAACAGAATATATAAACCCGGATTGCAATTGAGTGTCAGCGATGATGGTGGGAAGACTTTTAATTCAGGAAATATAATGAGCTTTGGTGGCGGGGTACATTCCGATCTACATGCACTGTGGATAAATCCAAAAAACAATAATGATCTGTATCTGGGTACCGATGGAGGTGTTTATATCTCAAACGACAAAGGAGGATCATGGCGTATTGTCAGAAGTTTGCCATTGTCACAGTTCTACCACGTAAGCACTGATATGGAAAAACCATATAATGTGTACGGTGGATTACAGGATAATGGTTCATGGTACGGTCCTTCAGCAAGCCCGGGTGGAATACAGAATTCTAATTGGGAAAATGTTGGAGGGGGTGACGGGTTCTATGTTTTTGCTGACCCTGACGATCCGAATATTATCTATTCTCAATCTCAGGGAGGAAATATTAACCGTATATACCTTAATACAAATGAGGCAAAAACAATAAAACCTATTGCAGATAAGGAAACGGGTAAATTGCGGTTTAACTGGAATGCGCCGGTAGCTTTTGGTGAGAAAAGTGATGCTATGTATATCGGTGCTCAATACCTTTACAGATCATATGACCGGGGCGACAGGTGGGATAGGATTTCTCCCGACCTTACAACTGATGATCCGGAAAAACAAAAACAGGATGAATCGGGAGGTGTAACAATTGATAATACATCTGCTGAAAATCATTGTACAATAATCACAATCAATGAATCACCCCTTGATGAAAATGTTATCTGGGTTGGAACTGATGATGGCAATTTACAAGTTACAACTGATGGTGGAATAAACTGGACGGATGTTATCGGTAATATTCCTGACCTGCCTGAGTGCACATGGTGTTCGTATGTTGAGCCCGGCAGGTTCGAAAAAGGAACTATATATGTTACTTTTGACGGCCATAGAAACGGGGACATGAAACCTTATGCTTATAAATCTACTGATTATGGAAAATCGTGGAAATCCCTGACAACTGAGAATATATCATCATATTGCCATGTTATTAAGCAGGACCTGGTAAATTCTGATTTGTTATTCCTCGGAACTGAATTCGGACTTTTTGTTTCAATAGATGGTGGTTCTGTCTGGTCGCAGTTTACGGGAAATTTACCTAATGTTTCGATTCGTGATATGGTAATCCAAAAACGCGAAAATGATCTTGTGTTAGCTACACACGGTAGGGGAATAATGATAATTGATGATATCACACCACTGAGATATCTTTCTAAGGAAGTAG
>JAGGXD010000099.1 GCA_021163295.1 Bacteroidales bacterium | reverse complement strand
TTCACTGAAGTCAAAACATGGACTGGATATCCATGACTGTTCAATCTTATCCTTATTAATATCTGTATACCATGACCTTACACCAGATGCGGGAGTTTTGATTATTTCCCCAGAAGGAATACCTAATTTCCAACTGCCAACATTCGATAGCAAGGTTGATTCCTCAACCCAGCCAAAAGCACCGGTTTCGAAATCCTGATTATAAGAATTATCCGGGATTTCCTGGAAATGTATATATGGCCGGATATCAACTGTTTGCTTCATAGTATCAACACAGCCAAACCCGGTTTCAACGATTAATGAAACATCATAGCTTCCCGTGCCACTATAAAAATAGGAGGGTTCATTTTGAGTTGTGTCGGCCGAAACATTACCATCACCATAATCCCAGCGAAATGAAATAATTTTTCCTTCATCTGTATTAGCAAGGAAAGTGATCGGATCATCGCCATAACACTCATTTTGCCATGAGAAATTCGCAAGTGATTTATCACCGAGAGTGAAAATAGTATCAAAAATATCACTGCATCCCTGGTCGCTAACAGCTTCTAAAATAACATTTTTTAATCCGGATGAAGTATATAACCATTTTGGAGTCTCTTTATTACTAAACATAAAATTATCTGTTGTCCATCCCCAGGTGACCACCGGGTCATTTGAACTGGTCATATTTATAAACTGTGTTGAATCCAATTCTCCGGAAATACATACATCAGCCATTCTAAATCTTGTTTCAGGTGGAATATTTACCTGGATATACTCAACAGTATCGCTGCTGCAACCGGAGTAGGTTCTTAAATAAGTATATGTAATCTCGTTTAAACCGGTATCTGCCAGTGTTGGATAAAAGAAATTCCCCTGAATACCCGGACCGGTAAATGATGCTACACCGTCTTCAGATAAAGAAGGATAAAGTTCCACCTGATCATCATAGGAACAATATTTATCTTCATATCCAAAGAAAGTAACCGGGCCAATCGAATCAACATTTAACTGGGCTGATACATCGAAAGGTGTTCCAACCGAATCCCAGTAATAATATGTTATTGTATGATCTCCTGAACCGGCAAGTACAGGATTGAACAAGGCTGTATCAGAAACACCAATATTTGTAATACCTGCGCCCTCAAAATATCCATTATAAGCAGTTCCAAGCAGGAATTCTCCGGTCAAGGTATCAATTAAACCATCATAGCAATATATATTTAATGTATTAATTCCATTAATCCTGGCATTAACATCAACAACATCTACCAATTCAACATGTAAATTAGTACAACTATTAGTATCGGTATATATATAAGTAATATTTATATCATCCAGAATACCTGCAACCGAAGGCAGGAAGGTACTATCAGCCGCATTAACACCACGACCCGAAAATGAACCACCCAGCGGTGAACCCACAAGATTTATCGGAGGTTCGGCAACATTAAATTTAGGCCTTATGGTAAATGTAACAACAGGTAAAGGATGTATAACCACCTGTTTGGTAATTGAACTTGAACATATTCCATTGTCAGAAGTGTAAACATATTGAATGTCATAAGGCGCTGTGTTGTCGCCAACTACACCCGGAGAAATAAGTGCAGTGTTACCTCCATTGAAAAATCCTGTTGGGGGACCATAAAAATTACCTGTTCCGTCTTGTGGTGCAACTGCAGTTAGTGTAATACCTGTTGCATCGACACAATATTCAGGTTCAAGTCCTACAAAGTCAATATCTCCTATAGAATCAACCAGAAGAACTTGCTCAATTACAAAAATTGTAATACCATCTGTTCCTGTATATTCGTAGGAAACACGATGGTTCCCTGAACCTGCAGCCGCCGGATTAAAAAGAACAGAATCCACTCCAAGATAAGTTATACCATCACCTGTAAATGTACCGCCGGGTAGTCCGTTTGTTGTTTCTCCAACCAGCGTATCAATTACACCATCGTAACAATAAATATTCTGTGTATTAATCCCGGTTATGTGTGCCTGTGCTTCAAGTACGTTGGTTTCTATCATTGTATCATTAGTACACCCTGTTGCAGGGTTTGTATATACATAGGTTATTTTATAACCGGTGCCTACACCGGCAAGATCAGGGTAGAAAATACTATCGCTCATCCCCGATCCCGAGAACGTTCCACCCGTAGGGACCCCAAGCAAGGTATCTGCTAATCCATCAACATTATAATTATCTTCCAGTACAAAAGAAACAACAGGTAAAGCATTAACTACTGTTTGCTTAACTATTGAACTTTTACATCCGCTACCCCAAAGTGTTGAGGTATATGTATATCCTATATCATATGGTATCGCATTTGGAGCAATACCCGGGGGATTCAGAAGAGCTGTATTATTTGATAAATCCGTAAATCCCGGAGGACCTGTAAAAGCCCCACTTCCACTTGAATGATTAAAACTAGCGATCAGCAATACAGCATCATCATCAACACAATATGAAGATGCCAGGGTGTTAAAATCAACATCGCCAATTGAATCAATCAGGACAGTTTGTATTATATCATATTGTGTACCATCGTTAAAATATGTGAAAGTAACAGTATCAACCCCGGAACCGGCATTTTTTAGACTGTAATCAGCTGTGTTGTCTCCATTATCAGAGATTCCTCCGTTGCTGCTTGTAAAGCTTCCAAATCCCGGTAACCCCTCATCATCGCCGGTTATCTGGAAAGTTGTATCCTTATAACAATATGTAGAATTCAGGTTTGATATTGAGCCGCCGGCAACTCTAACCTCAGTAATGTTAGAAGTACTATTTGTACAACCATTTCCATCAGTAAAGGTATATGCTATTTGTATACCTGCTGCGGGATCAAGCAGGTTAGGAACAAAAATGCTGTCAACTAATCCTGGTCCTGAAAATGTTCCTCCCAGTAAATTTCCGAAAAGGGTATCCGGATCACCGGCTTTATTATAGTTACTATTCAGATCAAATGAAAGCAAAGGTAAAGTATCAATAGTTACCTGCCTGGAAATCAGTGAACTTTTACATCCCAAAGGTGAAGTATATTGATATTCAACATCGTAAGTAAAGTCCGGTGGAGTTACGCCCGGATCCAGTTCAGCAGTGCTGTTACTATTATTATAAACAAACCCGGTAGCAGGGCCTGACCAGTCACCGGTACCTCCAGCCGGATATAAATTCACAGCAGTAAGTGATACTAAAGGATCACCATCACAATATTGCGGTTCTAACGTAATAAAGTCAATTGCCGTTCCGACAGAATCAATTGTAAGAGCTTTTGTTAAATAAAACCAGGCGCCATCCCAATAGGTGTATGTAATTGTATCCAGGTTTGTGCCGGGACCTATTAGAGCCGGGTCAATATATGC
>JAGGXD010000152.1 GCA_021163295.1 Bacteroidales bacterium | reverse complement strand
GTCACATAGATGTGAAAATGGCCAATACTACACAATTTATATTGAACAAATTCCCACCAAAAGACAAGAGTAATTTAATCCAAATTCTTCAAGCTGTTCAAAAAAAGGATGATTATTTATCTCCCGAAGCAATCGGAAGGATTTCAAAATATTTGATGGTATCCAGAAGTTACATTTACGGGGTTGCCACGTTCTACTCTCAATTTAAGTTTAATCCACCTGGACGTCATTCGATAAGAATTTGTCTGGGAACAGCATGCCATGTTCAGGGAGGAGATTTTTTATTAAATGCTTTAAAATCACAACTTGATATATCTACAGGAGAAACCACAGAAGACGGCAGGTTCGATTTAGACAGGGTTGCCTGCCTTGGATGTTGTGCTTTAGCCCCGGTAGTAAAGATAGACAATGCCATCCACAGCCGGATTTCGGTCATTAAATTAAAGGAAACACTGGACATGTATGAATAATTTTGAAACCATACAAAAAAAAGCTCTTGGTGAATGGCAATCATTACAAGAGAATCCTGAACCGGTTATTTATATTGGAATGGGAAGCTGTGGTATTGCTTCAGGAGCAGATAAGGTATGGAACCTGGTACATGAAACAATCAGGAAGGAAAAAATCAAAGCTAAAGTCCTTAAAGTCGGATGTATTGGTCCATGTTACCTGGAACCTTTATTAGATATTCAAAAACCAGGATTACCACGTTTTAGTTTTAATAACATAGATGAACAAAAAACGATCAGGTTAATAAAGGGATTTCTGAATGGTGAGGAACCTAAAATAAAACCTCTCGGGCATTTAGATCCACAGCAAAAAGAAATTAATGGGATCAGATCATTCTGGGATCAACCGATGCTAAAAAACCAGGAACGTATAGTTTTAAGGAATTGCGGTATTATTGACCCTGAAAACATAAATCATTACATAGCAAGAGATGGTTTCAAGGGTTTACTTAAAGCTTTAAATCTCGGACCTGAAGGTATTATTGACGAGATAAAAAAATCAGGTCTCAGAGGCAGAGGAGGTGCCGGTTTCCCAACCGGATTAAAGTGGCAGTTTTGCAGGGAAGCAAAAGGCAATCCAAAATATCTTATTTGCAATGCGGATGAAGGTGATCCCGGTGCATTTATGAACCGTTCTCTTATGGAAGGTGATCCTTTTGCTCTGCTTGAAGGGATGGTAATCGCAGCTCATGCTATTGGGGCAAATACCGGGTACATTTATATTCGTGCCGAATATCCTCTGGCTATCGAACACCTCAAAACCGCCATAACACAAATGAATAACCTGGGTTTCCTGGGGGAAAATATATTAAACAGTAATTTTACTTTTGAAATAAGGCTGAAAGAAGGGGCAGGTGCTTTTGTTTGCGGAGAAGAAACAGCATTGATCGCATCTATTGAAGGACAAAGAGGAATGCCAAGAAGCAGACCGCCATTCCCTGCAACATCAGGATTACATGGTAAACCAACAAATATAAATAATGTTGAAACTCTTGCAACAGTGCCAAATATTTTACGGGAAGGCGGAGACTGGTATGCCGGGTTTGGAACAAAAACCAGTAAAGGGACCAAGACTTTTGCCCTTGTAGGAAAAATTAGAAGGACAGGATTAATAGAAGTACCAATGGGTACTACTTTACGGAAAATCATCTTCGATATCGGAGGTGGTACAATAAAACCCTTCAAGGCAGTTCAAACAGGAGGACCATCAGGAGGCTGCCTTTCAGAAGAATTTCTTGATCTGCCTGTCGATTATGAATCTCTTACGCAAGCCGGCTCCATTATGGGCTCCGGAGGCTTGATCGTAATGGATCAACACACCTGTATGGTGGATGTGGCAAAATATTTCCTGAAATTTACAAGTCAGGAAAGTTGCGGTAAATGTGTACCATGTCGGATTGGAACAACCAGAATATTAGAGATACTTGAGAAAATTACACGGGGAGAAGGAGAAATAAAAGACCTGGAAATTTTAGAAAACCTTGCACATACAGTTAAGAATGGTTCACTGTGCGGACTGGGACAAACTGCACCTAATCCTGTATTAACAACCATAAAATACTTTAAAAATGAGTATTTAGAACATATTGAAAACAAACGGTGCCCGGCTGCAGTTTGCAGGGATCTGGTTGAATACAGGGTAATTAAGGAAAAATGCACCGGATGTCAAAGGTGCGTAAGTGTTTGTCCAACAGGCGCAATCACAGGACCCAGAAGTGAACCGCACAACCTGGATCTGTCAAAGTGTATAAAATGCCGGGCATGTTATGAGATATGCAGATTCGATGCAATAGCCGGTGATGCTATTGTAATTGAATAATTAAACAAAACTTTTTTATGTTTCCAGTATGGAAGTGAAAACCGGGAAAAATATCAGTATAAAGATTGACGGAAATAAATTTTCTGTTCCTGATGGCATTACTGTTCTTGAAGCGGCCCGCTTAAAGAATGTGTATATCCCCACCTTATGCTGGCTCGAAAATTTAGTACCATACGGTGGTTGTCGGTTATGTGTAGTCGAAATAAAAAATATGCGTGGTTATCCAACTGCATGCACGACACCTGTTGCAAATGAAATGGAGATAACTACAAACACACAGGAATTAATTTCATTAAGAAAAGAAACACTCGAATTGATCCTCTCTGAACATCCTTATAGCTGCCTTGTATGTAAAGACAAAAATGATTGTACGGAATATATGCATACAACCAGGAAGGTTAGTACAACAACCGGTTGTAATTACTGTACAAAAAATGGTGATTGCGAATTACAAAATTTAGTTGAATACCTTGAATTATCTGAAATAAAATTTCCTATTACCTACCGCCAAATTGAACCGGAAAGGAATAATCCGTTTTATGACATTGACTATAACCTCTGTATCCTTTGTGGCCGCTGCGTTAGAATTTGCAATGAAGAACGAAACAGTGAAGTCTTGTCGTTCATCCAACGAGGAAACCATGCAATAGTAGGAACAGCTTTTGGGGAATCTCAAATGGAAGCCGGATGTGAGTTTTGCGGAGCATGTGTTGATGTATGCCCAACCGGTTCAATATCTGAGAAAATGGGTAAATGGGTTGGCTTGCCCGATAGATCAACTGAAACAACTTGTTTGTTTTGCCCGGTTGGATGCTCTATGAATGTAAACACAAAAAACAATCGGATAATAAATGTTGGCTCTAAAGCCGGAGAGAGAACAAATCCGCTTCAGTTATGTGTAAGAGGCAAGTTTGTTCCCGGGGATATTGTCCATCATCCTGACCGCGTATTAAACCCATTAATTAGAAAAGGAAATAAATGGATTGAAGTAAGCTGGAAAGAAGCTATTAGTTTCACTGCTGAAAAACTTAAACAATATGTTGGTGAAAAGTTTGGGATGATCGGTTCTCCACATGATTACCTGGAGGATAATTATATCCTGCAGAAATTCACAAGGAAGGTAATGAGGTCAAATAACCTTGATATGCTTTCAGCCTACCCGAATAGTGAAATACTTGAAAAGATACATGAACATAATAATACCTTTCCTCCAATTGAAATAGATTCAATTAAAGATTCTGATACAATATTAATAATCGGTTCAAACGGTTCAGTATCACATCCGATAATTGAAAACAGGATTAGAAAAGCTTACAGGAACGGAACTAAAATAATTTTTGCAAATCCGGAAAATAACCGTACATCCCCTTTCTCGCATAACACACTGATTTTCAAAAATGGCAGAGAGCTGCTACTTCTTCATACTATATTATCAGGACTGCTTAGGAATAGAAACGGTGAAGAAACAAAGAATTTGAAATTGCAATTAAAAGGGTTGGATTTTAACAGTGCCTGCAATCAGCTTGGCATTTCAGATTCACAGGTTAAGTCGGCTGTTAAATTAATTTCCGATTCAAAGAAATTACTCATTATTGCAGGTGATGGGATACTGCGGGGTTCAAATTGCATTGAAAGTTTTAATGCCTTATACAATCTTCAACTTCTTCAAAAATACCCTGATAACTGCAGGATAATGTTCCTTCTGAGTGAAGGCAACTATTATGGGGGAACTTTTGCAGGCATGAATCCCGAACTGCTGCCAGGCTTTGAAAAGCCTGATAACAAAAAGAGTTTAAAAAAATGGTCTGATCATCTGAAAATCAAACTAAATAAAACTCCAGGATTATCACTTGATCAAATGATCAATAACAAAGGTAAAGATGGTATTGAAGCACTGTTTGTAGTTGGCAATATCCCGGGAAGTCACGATCTTTCAGGTCTTAAATTCTTTGTTCAGCAAAACATGTTTCTTACAGATATCTCAAAATATGCACATGTTTTCTTACCTACGACAAATTTCCTTGAAACAAGAGGACATATAATTAACATTGAAAGAAAAATTAAGAAGTTAAAACAGGTAATAAAGGCTCAGGGAGAAGCAAGAACACCATGGAAAACTTTATCCATGTTGGCTCAGGCAATGGGAATCGAAGGTTTTAATATAAAAAAACCTGAAGATATTTATGAAGAATTGCAATCACAAACCGATCTCTCTTTTTCAACAAATAATAAACTGGCAAAAACTTATTTGCCTGTAAAAATAACCCCTTTCAAAAAGATACAGGAACATATTGTAAAAGAGAGCCTGGAATATAATTATCTTCATTACAGTGGTAATGATCTGGCAACATATATTGAAGATTTTAAAGAAATCAAAGAAGGCTAAGAAGTTTTTTAAAAACTGTTGAAATGGTCAAAATAGTAGAAAAAACAGAAATTGCACCAAATGTACACAGTTGTACCGTTGAGGCTCCGGATATTGCCAGGAAAGCTTTGCCGGGTCAGTTTGTTATTATCATTCCCGACGAATACAGTGAGCGTACTCCAATGACTATTTCTGACTGGGATGCAAAAAAAGGGACTGTAACATTTATTTTCCTGGAGATTGGAGCAAGCACACAAAAGATTGCAGAATTAAAACAGGGTGATGAACTGTACTCATTCACAGGACCACTTGGTAAACCTATGGAAATTAAAAAATTCGGCACTGTTGCTTTGATCGGCGGTTGCTATGGCATAGGAGGGATTTATCCGGTCGCCAGAGCATTAAAGCAAGCAGGAAATAAGATCATTTGCTTTTCAGAGGCACGCAGTAAATTCCTGCTTTACTGGAATGAAAAACTTGAAGAAGTGTCGGATGAAGTAAGGTATTCAACAGTTGATGGTTCAATTGGTTTTAAAGGACATGCATACGATGATATTGAAGAAGACCTGAAAACCGGTAAAAAATTCGACAGGATCATTGCTATCGGATGTACCTATATGATGTACCGTGTTTCTGAAGCTTCCCGTCCTTTTAGCATTGAAACAATTACAAGTATGAATACGGTTATGATTGACGGTACGGGTATGTGTGGTGCCTGCCGGTTAGTTGTAGAAGATAAAACCAAATTTGCATGTGTTGATGGTCCGCATTTTGATGGACATAAGGTAGACTGGGACATAATCTTATCCAGGCGAAAAGCTTATCTGGACGAAGAAATTATTTCACAGGAAAGATAGTATTATGGCAAAAATTAATCCTGTAAAAACCCCGATGAGAGAACAACCACCGGGGGAGCGAATAAAGAATTACGATGAAGTGCCTTATGGTTATTCACCTGAGGAAGCTATTATAGAAGCTGAACGTTGTCTGCAGTGTAAAAATCCAAAATGTATTGAGGGCTGCCCTGTTGAAATAGATATTAAAGGTTTTATAAAATTTATTGCTGAAGAAAAATTCAAAGAAGGGGTTACTCTTCTTAAGGAAAAAAATATTCTGCCTGCAATTTGTGGTCGTGTTTGTCCCCAGGAAGTACAATGCGAAATAAAATGCATAGTTGGAATTAAAAATGAACCGGTAGCTATTGGGCGACTTGAACGTTTTCTTGCCGACTGGGAAAGGGAGAATATAGAAATTGAAATACCTGCCATACCTAAATCCACCGGGAAAAAGGTAGCAATCGTTGGAGCGGGTCCTGCCGGAATTACTGCAGCCGCTGATCTCGTCAGACTCGGACATAAAGTTGATATATTCGAGGCACTTCATAAACCGGGTGGTGTACTGGTGTACGGTATTCCTGAGTTCAGACTACCAAAAGCAATTGTATTCAAGGAAATTGATTTCCTTATACAAATGGGTGTCAGGCTTTTTACCGATTCAGTTATTGGGATGATAAAAAGTATTGACGAACTGCTAAACGAATATAATGCTGTTTTTCTTGGCACAGGTGCAGGATTACCCTGGTTTCTTGAGGTTCCGGGTGAAAATCTCAATGGTATTTATTCTGCAAATGAGTATCTTACACGAGCTAACCTGATGAAAGCATACCTTTTCCCAAAATATAAGACACCCATTATCAGGGGTAAACGGGTAGCCACTATTGGAGGAGGAAATGTTGCAATGGATTGTGCCCGTACTGCCCTGCGTTTAGGAGCTGAAAAATCGATCATCGTGTACAGGCGGTCAAGAAATGAAATGCCTGCCAGAAATGAAGAGATCCATCATGCCGAAGAGGAAGGTGTAATTTTTAAACTTCTGTCAAATCCGGCAGCTTTTCATGGAGATAAAAATAATTGGGTTAATAAAGTGGAATGTATAAGCATGAAGCTTGGAGAACCTGATGATTCAGGAAGGCGAAGACCTGTTCCGATTCCGGATGCTAATTTTATGTTGCCCATTGATGTTGCTGTAATTGCTATAGGAAACAGTCCAAATCCACTTGTTCCGTCAACCACACCGGATATAGAAACCGGTAAATGGGGAAACATCATCACTGATCCTAAAACATGTAAAACATCGAAACTTGGGGTATTTGCCGGGGGGGATGTTGCCACAGGAGCAGCAACAGTAATTTTAGCAATGGGTGCCGGGAAAATTGCAGCACGGGGTATGCATAACTATTTGATGAATGAAACCTAAAAGAATTGTGTTTACCACTCCAGGCTATCTTCAAGCCTTATATCATTTAAATCTTCCTTACTT
>JAGGXD010000041.1 GCA_021163295.1 Bacteroidales bacterium | reverse complement strand
TTCCGATCTGAGACTGGGCCCGAAAACTTACGAGTTAGGTAAAATGGATATGGAACCACATTTTCATGTACCGGGATCAGAATCTAAAGAGTAAGAATAATTAGAAGTCATCCACCTGCCGGTATGCCTCGATCAATGCTTTTTCGCCCTCTTTGCCGGGTTTGGATTTGCCATGCTCCATACATAAAACACCTTTATACCCTTTTTCAAACAGGTGTTTAAAGATATTTATGAAGTTAATCTCACCGGTTGTCGGTTCTTTACGTCCGGGATTATCGCCCAGATGAAATGCGGCAATCTCGCTCCACGACCTGTCGATATTAGGGATCAGGTTTCCCTCGGTGATCTGCTGATGATAAAGATCGTCAACAATCTTACAGCTTGGACTATTAACAGCCCTGCAGATATTAAATGCCTGTGGCATCTTTGTAAGGAACAACCCCGGATGATCATGTGGATTCAGTGGTTCAAGCACCATTACAACTCCGGCAGGTTCAAGGATATCTGAACAATATTTAAGGTTCTCAATAACGTTAGCAGTCTGGTAGTCCCATTCCATCCGCTGGTTATAGCGTCCCGGTACAACAAGTAATTGTTTGAAGTTAGTACGTTTTGCTGTTTCAATACCTTCCTTCATCATTTTCATCAGCATATCACGAACCTCTTTATGATCAAGAACAAAAGACTCTTTACTGAAGTCGGCATAAAGCACAAAAGGACCCATCAACATACCAAGATCATCCAGGGTTTTCGCGATCCCTTCCTGCTGTCGAGGTGGTTTTTTCATCAGACCATTATCAAACATAGCAGTAAAACCCTGATCTGCCATGAACTTAATTTGATCAATCAGATCATCACCTGCATGATTTTTGAACATACCAAAATAGGGAGCATAGTTTAGTTTAAACTTTTGCTGCGGGGTCTGATTAACTGACTTAAATAAAGGACTGCCAATTAGCGATTTTCCTGCAACTGCAGAAATCGTACCTGCAACCAGTGTTTTCTTAAGAAAATTTCGTCTTTCCATGTTATTGCTTTTTGGACTTCTAATTATTGTACGTTGGATTGTAAAGATAGAAAAGTTACCTTTATAAATCTTTAAATCTCAAAACTTATTATTATATGACAAAACTCAAAATGGGAGTGATTGGCGGTGGTATCGATTCATTCATCGGTAGTGTTCACAGGATGGCAGCTGCAATGGACGGACATATTGAACTGGTTTGCGGAGCATTAAGCAGTACCCCGGAACGATCAAGGAAAAGTGGCGAACAACTGGGTTTGCCTCCCGAAAGAATATACGGCGATTACAGGAAGATGATCGAAAAAGAGAGTCAGCTTCCTGAAGAAGAACGAATGGATATTGTTTCTATTACTACACCAAACTACATGCATTACCAACCGGCGCGTATGGCCCTTGATTATGGGTTTCATGTAATTTGTGATAAGCCGATGACAATGACACTTGAAGAAGCCCTGGATCTTGAAAATCATGTTGGTTCAACCGGTTTGGAATTTGCCCTTACCCATAATTATACCGGGTATCCAATGGTAAAACAGGCAAAACATATGGTACGTACAGGAGAATTGGGTAAAATACGTAAGATTGCCGTTGAGTATTTACAGGGATGGCTTAACACAAAGGTTGAAGATATGGGTAATAAACAGGCAAACTGGCGTGCAGACCCGAAGAGATCAGGGAAGGTACTTGCTATGGGTGATATTGGCACACATGCAGAAAATCTGGCAGAATATATTACCGGATTGAAAATCAAGTCATTGTGTGCCGACCTTACCAGTCATGTTGAAGGGAGAATACTTGACGATGACGGCAGTATGCTTATACGGTATGAAGGCGGGGCAACCGGCACCCTGCTTGCAAGCCAGATAGCTACCGGTGAGGAAAACAATCTAAAAATCAATATATATGGTGATAAGGGCGGACTGGAATGGGAACAGGTAAGTCCAAATACACTTATTGTAAAATGGGCAAACAAACCAACAGAAATTTTACGTACAGCCACTCAATTTGCAGGCTTCGGCAAAGCATCACAACTTGCTTCCCGCCTTCCTGCCGGACACCCGGAGGGGTTCATTGAAGCATTTGCCAATATCTACAAGAACTTTGCTCTTACAATTCTAAGCAGGAAAGAAGGAAAAGACCCCGATCCTGAATGGCTTGATTTCCCAAATGTGCATGATGGGGTTCGCGGAATGGCTTTTCTGGAAACTGTAATTGAATCATCTCAGTCTAATCAGAAATGGATCTGGATGAAAAGCTGATTTTGAGTTACTTCTGAGCTACACTTATGGTTTGAAATACTTCTGATCCACACTTAAAATCAGGAATTTGTGAATTCATAAATTGATATATATCAAGTCTTGCCCAAAAATTGTTGGTTTTTAAAAAATTACATTTTCTTTGTACTACCAGAATGGTATTTGTATTTGTTCTAAATAAAGAAAAATATTGAAAAAAGCCGGACGACGTATTCTCGGGTTTATGATAGGAGTCGTCACTATGGGTGTTACAATACTATAAATGGCTTTGGTTCAACTTCTTTTTCAGGAAAGATATTGAGAAAAAAGATTTAAGAACAAAAAGTAATTATGATTTTAATGTTAAACCAAATTCTAAATTTTATGAAAAAGTCAATTATCCGTGCCGGATTCATGCTAACAGGAATACTTTTACTTTCTACATCAATTTTGGCACAAGAAGAGAAAAAACAAGAAAATGTTTGTAACGATAAGCAGGAAAAAGCTTGTTGCAATAAAAAGAAAGATGCTACTTGTGAAGCAAATAAAGATGCCAAAACCGCTTCATTCAAGGTTTATGGTAACTGCGGAATGTGCGAAGACCGTATTGAGAAAGCCGCAACAAGTGTAGAGGGCGTTTGTTCATCTGAATGGAACAAAGAGACCAAAATGATGAAGTTTACTTATCATCCTGAGAAAGTAAAGGTTGAAAAGATACATGAAGCGATTGCACTGGTTGGTCATGATACAGAAAAAGCCACTGCCAGCGATGAGGTATATGCAAGTTTGCCCGGTTGTTGTAAGTACGAGCGCAGATAGTATATTGTTCCCTGTAAAAGAAAAAGCTCAGGAGCCAAACGGTCCTGAGCTTTTTTTTAGACTATTTTCTGATTATCACGATCCCAGAATACTCTCCTGTTTTCTTTATATGCAATAGTCCCCATATGAGCAGTCATTGCTTCTTCAAAACCCCGGTCAATATTACATGAAGGTTGCTTACCGGTACGAATACTGTTAATCCATTCATGGACATGAAGATGGGTTGTATCAACTCTTTTTCCTCCACGGTAAGTATATAAAAGACCACGATCTGCAAAATACTGTTCAGTAGCTGAAGTTACTGCATCAACATTTTTCCGTCCGGGTACATATGAATAAATAGGAAGAGCCGGATCGATTACACCACTTTGCATCTTATTCTTGTACCTGGTTGATTCGGGATCTGCATTAATAGTTATGGAATTACCAAGTTTCATACTGGCATCATGTCCCATTATCACTTTACCTCTGTCCTTATCACTTGCCAAAGTAGCACTATACATAAGTGATAATTCTTTTTCTGAAAATTCGAATATTGTATGCAATACATCAGGCACAGTCCGTCCGTCCTTATAGAAATATATTCCACCAGAGGAGGTAGCTGAATCGGGAATTCCCAGTCCAAGTATCTGGTTCATTGCATCATATTCATGAGTAAGCAGATCACCTGAAAGACCGGTACTATAATCCCACCAGCAACGCCAACGGAAAAAGCGTTCAAGGCTAAACTCGTGCCATGGTGCCTGTCCGATAAATTGTTTCCAGTCAATATTTTTCTCACTTGCATCAGGATGAATATCATAAACCCAGGCACCATCGGGACTGTTACGATTAGTTGTCACTTCAATCAGAGATATCTTGCCAAGGATATTTTTATCAATTGCTTCTTTAGCTTTTATATAACTCTCCGTTTGCCGTCCCTGATGACCAAGCTGGAAGATAATATTATTTTCTTTTACAGCTTTAACAACCTCGTATGTTTCAGGCACAGTCCATGTCATAGGTTTTTCGCAATAAACATGTTTGCCATGTTTTGCAGCTTCAATCGTCATAGGACCATGCCAGTGATCAGGTGCGGCAATAATTACAGCATCAATATCATCTGCAGCAAGCAATTCTTTGTATGTACGATAACGTTTTGGAAGTTTCCCAAGTTTACCATCTGTACCAACCCTGTTAACATTGGCTCCTGTTTGAATAGCCCTTTCAGCATGAACATCAAACACATCACAAACTCCGTTTACTACCAGGTTCATATCTTCCTGTTCCAGATAATTCTGATAACGTCTATCTGCTGAATTTTCCCTGGCGGCTTGCTTCAGAGTATCAATTTCATCAGGATGAACAAAACCGGCTCCACGCGCAATTTGAGGTCCGCGAATACCAAAACCTATTAGTCCCAGGCGTACAGGTTTCCCATCTCTGGCATATACAGGTGCCGGAGGAGATTCGTATGACATCCCCAACTCTTTACTTAACTGGTTATTAAGAAAATTGTCATATCGTTTTTTTCTCCACCACCCATATGCCATTGCTCCTAATACAGGTACGGTTGCAATACCTTTTAGTACATCCCTCCTGTTTACAGATTTCTGTTGTTTCTCTTCTGAACGATCCCCTTGTAGGGGTTCCTGATTTTTATCCTTTTCCATTATTTCTTCTAAAATTATTCGTTCCATTATTCCAAAGAGTTAAAAGTTATAAAGTTTAAAGTAAGCGTTGAACTTTACAAACTTTCAACTTTACAAACTTTCAACTATTTCATCTTTTCCTTATGAGATAATTCAATCGGTCAAATCCCAGCATATGACCGGTAGGAAATACAAGTAATACACAAAGAGCAACCAGTTCTATCAGGTTTTTATTAACAACCAGATAACTACCTTCCATTGGTAATACATATTTCAATCCTATAAAAGGTGGATGTGAAAGATAATAAAAAGCCAAAAGAATAATTCCACCAATAGTTGCAAGTCGCGTAAATGAACCAAGTATTAAACCCAGGCCAATCATGGTTAACCCTGCAATATTCAATGTATCAACAACCTTCAAAACATCAGGATTAGATGCTAAAGAATAAAAGAGACCGCTAAAAACTCCTTGCGAATCCAATAAAAACCCAATAGAAGACCAATCGGGGTTAGCAAGTTTAACCAAACCCTCATAAAGAAAATGCCAGCCTATCACAACCCTTAATGCAGTCAACAGATAGAGCTGGCTTTTTGAGTAATTCAAACTATTATTCATAAAATAAAATCTATCTTTGGTTATTAAATCTTTTCTAAAAAAAACAAATTTAGTAATTATTTTATAATAAAATAGAATTGAAAAGTAATTTATAGGCGCTTTGTGTAGAAGCCCTGAACTGTGGATTGAACCCGAATATCACTAATTGTCCCTTACCTTTTTTCATCCAAATCATTGCAGCTTTCCTGCCAAGAAGTTTATCATTCTCGCTGTAGCCACTCATAAGCAGATCTTTTTCCGGAAACGATGCTATTATTCTTCTGTCTGTATCGAACCTTGGCACCGATGTTTCAAATGCAGGGCTTCCCCTGTAGAATACTCCAATCTCGTCGGGCATTCCGACAGTTAAGGGATGATCACTCTTCAATTGAACACGTATAAGTGAACCTGCAACATACAAACCGGATTTTCCAAGACTTGAAGAAACATCTCTGAAAGGAAACTGGAATTCCTCTTTGTTTTCTTTTTCGCCAATTTCCTGGATACCTTCAAACAGCAAAGTTGACTGCCTCCACGATACAACAACACCACCTTTATCAATAAATTCCAGAATTTTTTTCAATCCTTCCTTACCCATACCCTTTGCAAATTCCGGCGGGTAATTACTAACATACTCTTTGCCACCACGACTATACTTACCTTTCATCAATAAAGACTTATTCGCATCAGGAAATACAATAACATCAAACATGCCTTCAATATCTTTATCCTTTATCTCCTGCGGATGAATTACGGTGAACGGAATATTATATGAATCAAAAACAAACCGTGTCCACCCTGCATCCATATCATGTGTATAAGTCTCAATAAGAGCCAATTTGGGGACTGTAAAATGGTTCACCGGGATATCCTTTTTCTCAACCAAATAACCTGGTTGAATACCTGTTTGTTCAACAATTTCAGTCAGTGCATTACCGGCACCTCCCTTGTTGTAAATAATAAAACTACCCTTTTGATAAAGAACTTCGCTAATTTTCAGGTCTGATGTAAGCCTGTCAACCTTCAGCCCATTTTTCATAGCTGTAAAAGCAGCTTTATAACTACCATTCATTTTCACTGAAAAAACAGTTGCCCAATATTTTTCAGGTGCATTTTTAACGAGGCTAAAAGCTCCTTCTATTTTTCCGATTTTAGCCTCAAAATCCTTACACCGTGTTTTTATCTCAAACGATTTTACATTTCTATGCAGGGGCAGCGACCATGTTGTAATATCGTATGGTTTCATTATTTCTCCACCAGGGGTATAGTGTCTTAACGGATATTCCTGTGCTTCCATCATCTCTTTAATAAACGGACGATAAGGTTGGGCAAGGGGCACAACAATATCACCACTTATAAAAGCATGGCCTTCAAGACTAAAATCTTCCTGCAACCGGTAAACCTCAATGCCATGTTCTTTCAGCAATTTAACCAGGTTCACCAGTTCACTCTGGTCATGTTGTTTCACAGGCAGTACATAATAATACGGTGGTTCCGTTTGTCCACGTTTCACTTCTTTTTTACAGATATCATTTCTGAACTTTAAGATATCTTCACGATGCAATGAAGCTGTTTTAAGAATGGACATAGTTGAGGATATTTCATAATCCACTATGTCACCAAGTCTCCACCATCCACCTTCCCATATCTCCGGCATATTTATGCCTTTTTTATATTCAGACAACCCCTTCCCTCTGGCAGTCAGCTCATTGGGTTCTATATAAACAGGAGTAGCATCTTTCACACTGGCACATTCAGTAAGAAAACCAATAACGTTTTTCCATATGCATGTTTCGGTAGATCCGGGCCAGTAATCGTCAAACAAATAATGTTGTGATACTCCAGACAATCCATCCCTTGTCATATCTTTAATCATATTATGCCCGAATATTCCAATCCAGTTCCATATACCGGCAT
>JAGGXD010000188.1 GCA_021163295.1 Bacteroidales bacterium | reverse complement strand
GAGTGAATTTACCGATTCAGTTGCCGACCCAAGAATTCGCTCCTGGAGATATAAACTTTCGGTTGTTGACAAATGTGATAACGAATCTGAACTGAGTGAGGATCATAAGACAATGCATCTTACCCAGAATGTGGGCCTTAACAATACAGTAAACCTGATCTGGGATCACTATGAAGGATTTGATTTCAGTACATATGAGATTTACAGGTACTCTTCCGCTTCAGGCTGGGAGAAACTGGATGGGATCGCGAGTAATCTTACTTCATATACCGATCTTACACCACCTTCTTCCGGGTTTTACTATTATGTTGTTAAAGTAGTAAGACCATCCTCATGTACTTCAACACGAAAAGTCGGAACACATAATTCATCAAGGTCAAACAGAACAACTGATCAAACAACAGGGATTAAGTCTTTAGCCGGGAATATGTCTAATCTCGGTATCTATCCAAATCCGAGTAATGGAGTGTTTACTCTTACATTCGATATGAAAAAGAAGGAGAATGTTACAGTCAGGATGTTTGATATCAACGGAAGACTGGTACACTCAATACAATACAAAGATTATTTCGGCAAATTCAGAAAAACCCTTGACCTTTCTGAACTCGGTTCAGGATTATATTTCTTCCAGATAGTTTCCGAAACAGGTATTGTTTATACACAAATAGTTATTGAATAACTAACTTTATATGTTATCTAAAAAAAGGCTGTTTCATTGTTTGAGACAGCCTTTTTTCGAAAAAGAATTCAACCATTATTAATTATAGTTGCAAGGATTATAATCAGTAAACCCTCGTAAGAAAATTATCTTTCAAACCAATTATGTTATCTAAAAAATATATACCTTGGTGAAAATTTTTTATACAAACTTAAATTATGAAAACTTCATTAATAAATTTTTCAACGGTATTAGCATGTTTACTGTTGAGTACTTATTCTAAAGCACAATCCGGTTTCACGGATGACTACGATGGAATTTCCTGTCCGCCGGTAACCGTTACCTTTACCAATATCGAATATCCAGCACCCGGTGATTATTTCCTATGGTGGTTTGCAAGTGATGGTCCGTACGCTGTTTTGGATACAAGTTACACCTTTACACAGGGTGGTTATTACGGAATAAGGATGGAGCATTATAATAGTCTTGGAAATCTTTTAGGTGCATGGAATAACGATCTTAATATTAATGGAGCTTCAATATATATTTCAGCAGACAATGCCTGCCCGGGCGATGAAATATATTTTGAACTTCAAACCCAGGAAGACGTAGATGATAACCAGATTTTATGGGATTTTGGAGATGGTAATTCTACGTATGGATGGAACGTAAATCATGCTTATGGTTCTATTGGCACTTATGAAGTAACTTTGATTACAGATGTCGGATGCGGCATTGATACAGTCACTCAATCTGTTACCATTGGAAATGCAGTGACACCTGCGGCAAATATTAACGTTTGGCCAAATCCTTCCTGCCCTAATGATGTGATTAATTTTGAAGCGTGGAATTCAGCGGGAAGTTTTTCCTGGGTCTTTGGAGATGGAAATGATACTACTACCACCGACACACGCATAGATCACAGCTATACTGCAACAGGCAATTATACTGTAAAAATGGCAGTAACAAATGGATGCGGTTTATCTGACAGTACAACCAGTATAGTATATGTTCAGAACGGACTTCCCTTTACTGATCAGGTAAATTTAAGTGTGAAGCCAGATACCGCATGCCCCGGTGATGGAGTATTGTTTGATAGTTGGGATATTAATGATTATGCTGGTTTTATGTGGAATTTTGGAGACGGTAGTCCTATCGACTCGACTAATACATCACCAATTCATTACTATTCCGCTTCAGGTACATATCCCATAACCTTAACAGTAATCAATGGGTGCGGGAATCCTGGTGTTTTTTATGATACTGTTGTAATTACCAATAATGTGGTTCCGGATCCTGCTGAATATGAGTACGGTTTTATGCCATTTATTGCTTGTCCTACTGATTCAATAATGTTTTTTTCTCAAGGAGGCGCCGCATCTTATTTCTGGGATTTTGGGGATGGAAACACCGGCTCAGAGGTTCCATTTCTGCAGGGAACAATGTATGTAGGTACTTCCCATGCCTATACAGATACTGGAACATACGCAGTTGCTTTTACATTAACCAATGGCTGCGGATTGAGTTTTACAGACACTTTTAATGTATATATAAGTAATAGTGCTCCTTACTTCGTGAGTGATAACTATCCGGCGTTCTACTGGGATGGATTTGAAACCGGCACTTCAGCTACTTGTAAAAAAATTGAGTTTGGTGTTCTTGTTGGCGGATCAACTTTTTCATGGGATTGGGGTGACGGTGACACTACACTGACTAATGCTTCGAACACTACCCATCGCTATAATTCACCGGGGACCTACCTCATTTCTCTTTTTGTACAAAATTCCTGCGGTGATACTGCAACTTTTACAAATAATATAACCATAACGGGCATATGTCCCCTGTTAACTGCAACCGCATCAGGTACTGGTCCTACCTGTACTAGTTTAGCTGATGGGTCTGCAACCGTAACGGTTAGTAATGGTTTATCTCCTTATACTTATTTATGGGATGATCCTGCCGAACAAACTACAGCAACAGCAACCGGTTTATCCGAGGGCACTTATTCAGTAATTGTAACCGATGCTGCAGGAGATAAAGCTTCTGCCACAGTTACTCTTACATCAGGATATGAGGTATCAGTATCAATTGATAACATAATAGATGCCACTTGTGGTGGTAATGACGGTGTTGCAATTGCAAGCGCTACAGGTGGCGTTTCTCCTTACATTTATCAATGGTCAAATGGCGTAATTGGTGCAGTGGATACCGCTTTAAGTGCCGGTTATTATATTGTTACAGCAACCGATGCAAATGGCTGCAACAATTTTGCCCAGGCAACCGTTAGCGATCATAATGGACCCGTCATTACTGTTGCGTCAACCACAGATGCTGATTGTAATAGCTCTTCTGGTGGTGCAATAGATATTTTCATATCACAGGGTACTACACCTTATACCTTTCTGTGGTCAAATGGAAGTATTACAGAGGATGTCAGTAATTTAACAGCAGGACCTTATGAAGTGACTGTTACCGATGCCAACGGTTGTGTTGGATTAAAGAGTATTCTAATTGCTGGACAGGAAACCTTTACTTTAACAACAACTACTACAAGTGCCAACTGTGGAAGCAGTAATGGCAGTGCAACGGTAAATATAAGTGGCGGTGCCAGCCCTTTTACTTACTTATGGTCTAGCGGTGGAACTGATTCAACAGAAATTAACTTAGCCGCCGGTGTGTACACTGTAACCGTTACGGATGCAAATGGGTGTGTTGGTTCAACCGCCGCAGCCGTTAGCAATATCAATTCACCATCGTTAGCCGTAGATTCAATCACAGATGCAGTTTGCGGAGGAACAGGTGGTGCAATATACGTCACTGTAACGGGCGGAACACCGGCTTATGCTTACCTATGGTCAAATGCTTCTACTAATCAAGACCTGATTAATGCTTCAGTGGGTGTATATGACATCGAAGTAACTGATGCAAATAATTGTATTGCAACTGCAAGTTTTGAAATATCAATGGTGCCAACACCAAAAAACCAGATTTGTTTGGTAACGGTTGATAGTGTAACCCAAACCAACCTTGTTGTTTGGGAGAAACCAGCAGTACAAGGAGGGATTGAATCTTATAACATTTATAAGGAAAGTTCACAAGCCGGAGTATACTTCCTGATTGGAAATCAAATTTATGCCGATCCAAGTGAATTTAACGACATAATCTCAGATCCGAAGGTAAGATCATGGAGGTACAAGCTGTCAGTTGTGGATGCCTGTGGAAATGAATCTGATTTAAGCGAACCACACAAAACAATGCATCTTACCCAGAATGTGGGCCTTAACAATACAGTAAACCTGATCTGGGATCATTATGAAGGATTTGATTTCAGTACATATGAAATTTACAGGTACTCTTCTGTTTCCGGCTGGGAGAAACTGGATGGGATCGCGAGCGATCTTACATCATATACCGATCTTACACCACCTTCTTCCGGGCTTTACTATTATGTTGTTAAAGTAGTAAGACCATCCTCATGTACTTCAACACGAAAAGTCGGAACACATAATTCATCCCGGTCAAACAGAACAACTGATCAAACAACAGGGATTAAGTCTGTAGCCGGGAATATGTCTAATCTCGGTATTTATCCAAACCCGAGTAATGGAGTTTTCACTCTCACATTTGATATGAAGAAGAAGGAGGATGTGGCAATCAGGATGTTTGATATCACCGGAAGACTGGTACACTCAATACAATACAAGAATTATTCCGGTACGTTCAGAAAAAATCTTGACCTTTCTGAACTTGGCTCAGGATTATATTTATTCCAGATAGTTTCTGAAACAGGTATTGTTTATACACAAATAGTTATTGAATAACTAACTTTATATGTTATCTAAAAAAAAGCTGTTTCATTGTTTGAGACAGCCTTTTTTTTTATTTTTATACAAAATATAGTATGGGGTTATTAATATCTGATATGAAAATATTTTACTCACTCTTTTTTATTTTCTCTTCATTATCACTCACAACCTTTAGCCAGCCCATTTTTGAAAAAGGATATTCAACTATTATAAATTATTCCTATAAGGATTATGATCACAGACCTCAAAATCATGCTATAATCCAGGATAAACGGGGAGTAATGTATTTTGGCAACAATGAGGGAATCCTGGAATTTGATGGGATTTATTGGAGAAAAATACCTGTTAAGGGTAAGCTGGTTCGTTCATTAGCAATTAATGAAAACGGAAGGATTTATGTCGGGGCCAGCAATGAATTTGGTTATTTAATACCTGATTCTGTTGGTGAACTAATATATCACTCCCTGATTCAATACATGGATGATATAAATGAGGATTTTGGTGATGTGTGGAAAACTCATGTTACATCAGAGGGTGTTTACTTTCAAACTTCAGATGCCATTTTCCGCTGGAATAACGATTCATTAAAAACATGGCGATCAGAACACAAATATCAAATATCCTTAATATTAAACAATAAATTATTTGTGAGGGAACGAGGTGTTGGTCTAAAAATAATGACAGGAGACACTCTTGTCCTGATAAATCATGGTGAAAAATTTGAGGCTATTGATGTCTATGGAATGGTTCCTCTAGAAGAAAACGATGCTTTAATTATTACTAAAGAAGAGGGTATTTTTCGTTTTTACAATATTAATGATCCTAAGAATGGCAGACTTGTACGCTATTTCACTGAAATTGATAATTTTTTATCTGAGAATGAAGTAAATAACGTGTTTAAAATCGATGAAAACAGATATTCATTCGGTACCTGGGGAAGTGGTATCATTATTTTTGATCAAACTACAGGTCAATTTGAAGTAATTAATAAAATTTCAGGACTTCAGGATGAAATAATTAAAGACCAGTTTCTGGATAACCGTAATAATTTATGGCTTGCCCTGGATAACGGAATCTCAATGGTTTCAATAAGCGTTCCTGTTACATTCTATAAGGATAATGCAGGATTGGAAACAACTATTGAATCTATTACCCGTTTCAACAACTATCTTTATGTTGCAACCCGTACCGGAACATATTATTTATCTCATCCCGGGGGATTGAATACACCACCGATTTTTTCTGAACAATCATTTTATAATAAACCGGGGTTTTTTCGGGTTGACGAAGTTACTAATGAATGCTGGGCACTTCTCCCTATCGAATCAGAAAGGCAAAAAAACCTGTTTATAGCTTTAAACAATAAGGTTTACGTGATCGATAAGAATAATAAAATTGTTGGTAAAATTGATAATATCCCTTATTCATTCTGGCAATCAGAACATGATCCTTATACTGTTTTCATTGGAACTGAAACAGGAATTGAATCAGTTACTTTGAAAAATGGAAACTGGACAAAAGAAGCTAATATAAAAGGCGTTGATGAATTAATATATACAATGGCTGAAGATCCTTCAGGAAACCTTTGGATGGGAACTGACAATGGAAGTGTCTTAACAATGAATATTACTAATTACAGGATGACAAAAGAAAATCCACAAGTTTTCAGATATGATTCTGCGAATGGCTTACCGGAGGGTGGTATTTATGTTAAGCTGATTGATAAAAAACCACTATTTGCTACAAGTAAGGGACTATATGCTTTTAAACCTGACCAGAAGATATTTGAGCCTGATACAACATACGGTCCGGAATTTTCAGATGGATCAACCTATATTCACAGGTTATCACAGGACAATAATGGGAATATCTGGATGGTAACTTTTCAGGAAAAAACAGGAGAGTATGAAACCGGATACCTGGAAAAACAAGATCATGGAAGTTATAAATGGGTAAGAAAACCATTTCTCTCTTTTTCAAAAGGAGTTATACAGGCAATTTATCATGACAAAGATGGTATTACATGGTTAGGCGGTCCTTCAGGATTATTCCGTTTTGATGCAAACATCGAAAAAAATTTTGAGCAGAATTACAATACACTTATCAGAAGAGTGAAATCAGGTAGTGACTCATTAATATTTAAAGGAACTTACTTTGATAATAATAATCTTGCTTCTCTTAATCAACCTGAAGCACTAATACCCACATTTTCATATGCTAATAATTCACTTACTTTTGAGTTTTCAGCACCCGTGAATGAAGATAATTCGCCAATGCTATTCAGCTATTGGCTTGAAGGTTATGAAAAAGAGTGGAGCGACTGGTCAGCTGATACAAAAAAAGAATATACTAACCTTCATGAAGGTTCTTATAAATTTCATGTCAGATCAAAAAATCTGTATGAAAAAATTGGTAATGAATCCACTTATGAATTCTCAATAACACCGCCATGGACCAGAACTATTTTGGCATATATCGGCTACATTTTATTTCTCGTCACATTTATTTATGCAGTAGTTGTTATCTACACCAGGAATTTAAGGGCTATTATTCGCGACCGGACAGCAGAGATAAGGGAGAAGAAAGAAGAAATTGAAGAGAAGAACAAAGATATTATGGATAGCATCCAATATGCCCAGCGTATCCAGGAGGCCCTGCTTACACCCGGTGATTATATTGATAAAATATTCCCTGAACGGTTTATCCTTTTCAAGCCAAGAGATATTGTTAGCGGTGATTATTACTGGATGACTGAAGTCAATAATAAAATTATTTGCGTAGCTGCCGATTGCACAGGTCATGGGGTGCCCGGAGCATTTATGAGTATGCTGGGAATGGCTTTCCTTAATGAGATTATTGGCAAAAGAAAAAGTATCCATGCAAACGAAATACTTAATGATTTACGTGCGATGGTAATCTCTGCACTCCGACAAACCGGGCAAACAGGAGAAAATCAGGACGGTATGGATGTTGCCCTTTATATTCTCGATCGTGAGAATATGAAACTTGAATTCGCCGGGGCTAATAATCCCCTTTTCCTGTACCGCCACAATGAACTATTTATAACAAAAGCTGATAAAATGCCTATCGGTATTAGCTCCAGGGCAGATGAATCTTTTACTAATCATATAATTGATGTGAAAAAAGGTGATCTTCTCTATACCTTTTCAGATGGTTATCCCGACCAGTTTGGCGGGCCAAAAGAAAAGAAATTTATGATCAAGAATTTTAAACAACTATTGGCTGACAATCTGCACAAACCTATGGATGAACAAAAGCAAGTTCTTGAAGACACACTAAATGAATGGATGGCAAATACCGAGCAGGTTGATGATATTTTGGTTATCGGGGTTAAGGTGTAGCCATAAATGACTCAAACCTCAATGAACTAATAATCCAATAATAGCTTCCAATGATTTCTGTTTCTCCTCCATAAATCCCATATGTCCGCTGTTTTCTAATGTGATTAGTTTTCCATGCTTCGGCAATTCAACCTTTTTTATTATAGCCTCATATGGGATATAATTGTCCTTTCTCCCAAGTATCCAGAGAAAAGGCAACGATGTGCCGGTCAGTATATTACTCCTGTCCGGTCTGTTGATCATCCCGTTTAGCACCGCAACAATACCATCCCCCGGGATATCTCTTGCAATTTTCTTCGCATAGTCAACCTGCTCGCTGAATTTTTCCAGGTTATCAGTAGCAAATGCTTTTGGAATATTAACTGCATAAATCAAATCTTTTTTCCCGTTTTCAACTATCTTTATCTCTCTTTTCCGGTTTTCTATCGCTTCATTACTGTCAGCCAAAGAGTGAGAATGAAAAAGTGACAATCCTGATAAACAATCGGGGAACAATTCAAGAAAAGCAAGAGCAACATATCCTCCAAGCGAGTGTCCAATCATGAAATATTTGCCGGTATCTAAAAAATCCATTACTGATTTAACAGTTTGAGCAAGCAGCTCCATTGTATGCACTTTCCCAATAACACCCGATTTACCATGCCCCGGAAGATCTATTGATACTACCCTGCAATGCTCTGCAAGTTCAGTAGAAAATTCACTCCAAATCTCAAGTGATTCAAGGTATCCGTGTAATAAAACAATTCCAGGGCCTTTACCTTCATCCTTAAATCTAATCGTAGTATTATTAAAATCAATTGTGTGATACATAATATGCAAATTTAAAAATAAACCTGTTAATGAACATGTTGAAAATATTTTTAATGATATATATTTGTTGCTATCAAATTATTCTTTGTTTAAGCAAAACAATAACTACATAACAAAAATTTTATATGGATAAGTTTCTTGGTTCATCTGTTACGAAAAAGTTAGTTATGGCCATTGTTGGTCTTTTTTTAATTCTTTTCCTGCTGGTTCATTTAGGTATTAATTTCTTATTACTAATTGATGATCCGGCTCCTTTTAACGGGGCTGCGCATTTTATGGCAACCAATGTTGTAGTCAAAGTATTTGAAATTGTTCTTTTAGCCGGTTTTCTGATACATATGATTTATGGTATTATTCTTCAGATTCAGAACTGGCTGGCACGACCGTTAAGGTATAAAAAGACTGCATTTTCTCAGACCTCCTTTTTTTCTAAGTATATGATCTATCTTGGGATAATTATCGGGATTTTTCTATTTATCCATTTTATGAATTTTTATTTCGTCAAGCTGGGTTGGGTAGAAGGAGATCATGAAAATTTTTATGGAATGGCAAACGACCTATTCCAATTACCCCTGTACATTGTTATCTACCTGGTTTCTTTTCTATTCCTTGCTTTTCATTTACACCATGCATTCCAATCAGCTTTTCAAACATTTGGACTTAATGACAGATATACTCCGGTTATTAAAAAAATCGGTTTGATATATTCTATTTTGGTACCACTTGGTTTCAGTATTATTCCAATCGTTATATATTTTTTCAAATAAGAATCCAAAAAACAACTCTATAATATTATGACAAAATTAGATGCAAAGATACCTGAAGGTCCTTTAGCAGAAAAATGGACTAAATATCAAGCTTCAGTTAAACTTGTCAATCCTGCAAATAAGAAAAACCTTGATATTATTGTTGTCGGGGCTGGAGCAGCAGGGGCATCCGCAGCAGCATCTCTTGCTGAGTTAGGATATAACGTAAAAGTTTATGTGTTTCAGGATTCTTCACGAAGAGCACATTCAATTGCTTCACAGGGTGGCATTAACGCAACTAAGAACTATAAAAATGATGCTGACAGTGATTATCGTTTGTTTTATGATATGATAAAGGGTGGTGATTTTCGTGCACGGGAAGCTAATGTTTACCGGGCTGCTGAAGTAAGCAACAATATTATTGATCAATATGTTGCCCAGGGAGTTCCCTTTGCCAGGGAGTACAGTGGTTATCTTGCAAACCGTTCGTTCGGAGGAGTACAGGTTTCCAGAACTTTTTATGCCCAGGGACAAACAGGACAACAATGTACATTAGCTGCATACCAGGCATTAAGCAGGCAAATAAAAACCGGTAAAGCAAAAATTTTTACTCGTCGTGACATGCTTGATCTGGTAGTTATTGATGGAAAAGCAAGAGGAATTATAACAAGAAATCTAATTACCGGTGAGATTGAAAGACATTCTGCCCATGCTGTTGTTTTTGCAACCGGAGGATTTGGCACAGTATATTACCTGTCAACACTTGCTATTAATTCAAACGGCAGTGCTGCACTGGCAGCTTATAAGAAAGGTGCATTTTTAGCCAACCCAAGTATGGCACAAATTCACCCTACATGTATCCCTGTTCTTAATGATTACCAGTCTAAACTTACTCTTATGTCAGAATCACTGAGAAACGACGGAAGGGTTTGGGTACCAAAGGAAAAAGGAGACAAAAGACCTGCCAGCGGAATAAAGGAAGAAGAAAGAGATTATTATCTTGAACGCAAATATCCTGCATTCGGAAATCTTGTGCCAAGAGATGTCGCCTCAAGGGCAGCTAAAGAAAGATGTGACGAAGGTTATGGTGTCGGAGATACAGGATTGGCAGTTTATCTGGATTTTAAAGATGCAATTAATGAACAGGGACATGATACAATAAAGGGAAAATACGGAACTCTATTTGATTTATATAAAAAAGTTACGGGAATAAATCCCTATAAAGAACCAATGCGAATATATCCTGCTTCTCATTATACAATGGGCGGATTATGGGTCGATTATAATTTAATGACGACAGTACCAGGATTGTATGCTATCGGAGAAGCTAATTTCTCTGATCATGGGGCTAATCGTCTGGGTGCCAGCTCCCTTATGCAATGCTCCGGGGATGGATACTTTATCTTACCCGTTACCATTGGTGATTACCTTGCTGACCAAATCAAAATTCCACATATTTCAACAGATACTTCTGAATTTGACGAAGCTGAAAAAGCAGTTAAGGATAAACTGAATAAACTTTTATCAGTAAAAGGTACTCAAACTCCAACATCTTTTCATAAACGACTGGGGCATATATTATGGACTTACTCAGGGATGAAAAGAAACGAAGAAGGATTAAAAAAAGCTCTATTACAGGTAAAAGAACTTAAAGAAGAATTCTGGAAAGATGTTAAAGTATCAGGTGGATTAAACGAATTAAATCACGAACTTGAAAAAGCCGGCAGGGTAGCTGATTTCTTTGAAATCGCCAACCTGATTATTATCGATGCCCTAAACAGGAAAGAATCCTGTGGAGCTCATTTCAGAGAAGAATATCAAACTCCGGAAGGAGAAGCTGAACGTGACGATAAAAATTATTCTTATGTTGCCACCTGGGAATATACCGGAGAAAACTCAGTCCCCGAATTACACAAGGAAGATCTTGTGTTTGAATTTGTTAAGCCAACAAAAAGAAGTTATAAATAGGAAAAAATAATTAATACTCAAAAGTTGTCTGATATGAATATAACACTTAAAATCTGGCGTCAGAAAAACAAACTGGATAAAGGAAAATTTGTTACATATAAACTGGATGGTGTTTCCTCTGAAATGACCTTCCTTGAAATGTTAGATTATCTCAATGAAAAACTTATTAAGGAAGATGCTGATCCTATCGCTTTCGATAGTGATTGCCGCGAAGGTATCTGTGGAATGTGTGGATTATATATTAATGGCAGACCCAACGGACCCGAGAAAGGTGTAACTACGTGCCAATTGAGTATGAGTGTTTTCAAGGATGGAGATAAAATAACCGTTGAACCCTGGCGGTCAAAGGCCTTTCCGGTAATAAAAGATTTGGTTGTTGACAGAAATTCTTTTGATAAACTCATACAGGTTGGTGGATATATATCCGCAAATACCGGTGCCGCTCCGGAAGCAAATTCCATTCCTGTAAAAAAAGAAAACGCAGAAAGAGCTTTTGACTCCGGCACTTGCATAGGATGTGGTACATGTGTGGCAGCTTGTAAAAATGCTTCAGCCATGTTATTTGTTTCCGCAAAAATATCTCAATTGGCTCTGCTCCCACAAGGCCAGGTTGAAGCCAGAAAAAGAGTCATTGATATGATTAATGAAATGGATAACCTGGGATTTGGAAATTGCTCAAATACCGGTGCCTGTGAAGCTGAATGTCCAAAAGAGATAAAACTCACAAATATTGCCAGACTTAACAGGGAATACCTAAAAGCTTTTTGATAACTTTAGTTCACTTTAAACTTAATATACTGAGCATAGTCGAAGTACAGGCACTTTAAGTACTTCTTCAACCCATAATATCTTCAACTTCACTTACCGTTTTAGGTATCGGTTTTCCGGGTACTTTGTATCCGCTATCAGTAACCAGGACATCATCTTCAATGCGAATACCACCAAAATCCTTGTACTTTTCTACTAGGTTGTAATTGATAAACTCCTCAAATTTATGCTCACTCTTCCATTGATCAATAAGAGCAGGAATAAAGTATATTCCGGGTTCGATAGTGAAAACAAACCCAGGCTCTAACTTTTTACCTAGACGCAGAAAAGCCAGACCAAACTGGTCACTTCTTTTTACCTTGTCATCATAACCAACATAATCTTCACCTAATCCTTCCATGTCATGTACATCAAGACCCATCATAT
>JAGGXD010000218.1 GCA_021163295.1 Bacteroidales bacterium | reverse complement strand
TCCAGTTTTCATCCGGTGTTACAGTTGAATCTGTTACCGAATAATTATTTCCGTCCAAAACAACAATATTTAAACTATCCCCATCAACGTCAGAAACAGTTACCATACTCATATCAAGTGTAATTGGCATATCCTCATCTGTGGTTTGGTCAGTTACACTGCTGAGTACAGGTGGATTATTAATATAAGAAATAGTATATGCTTTAATACACAAATCATTTTCGTAATCTGTCCCCATTCCTAAAGCCAACCAATTTGATGTTCCATTTGAGCTAATCCAGCATTTACCGGTTTCTATAGTCGCATTACTTGAATAACCGGGTTCCATATTTTCGAAAGGAACCGGAGTATTGCAACCCGGAGTGTTGTATTTTACACGAATATAGAAATCATTACCACTTGTAATACTAATACCTGAACTCAAATTGAAAGTATAATATCCCGGATAATCACAAATTTGATTACTTATACTACCTAATGAGCCAGAAAGCGAAGAACCATCAAAATCATCAAATATTTCCACTTCAATATTTGACCCCGCTGTATTTACATAAGTTCCTATTTTTTGTATTTCCATATCTTTAGTTGCAGTATATTTTATTAATCCATAATTGGTATCGGAATCCCCAAAGGACCCTGTCATTCCTAATTTATCATAAAAATATGGTTCGATATTTGCGTTGTAATCAATAAAAGATGGAAAGTAAGCAACTAAAGAAAGTGCTTTTGTGTCTTCGTATGAAACATAAAAGAAGCCGTTATCCCCCCATGAAGGTCCCCAGCTGTTTCTTATTATCCATGCCCCGTTCCCGGAAGGAGTTGCACTTCCTCCCGTAACAACTTTATTATCATCCCAACCTACAAGAAGTACTGCATGATTGGTATTGTCTGAGCCATCATAATAATAAGTAAAATCAGTGCCATTAAAATAGGCTCCATCCCAACACAGGTTTACATATATTGCACCATTATCAATAATTGCCTACTTAATAATATCTGTATCATATCCTGAATTGTCACTTCCGGGTAAGAAGCGTGCTTTTTGTACAAAATTAATTGGTGTTAAACCACTAACACAATCAGGATTTGATGGCAGTGTATATGGATCATCACTTTCAGTAATTGGTCCTGAATGCCGGGATAAATATGCTGTAGAAAGGTAATAATTACCCCCATCTGAAGTAGACCAGTCAAAGCCATGACAAGTAGCAAGATTTTGTTCTGATAAATCATATTGTCCTTTGGCTTGTTTTAGCCAGTAAGATTCTACCGCCCCATAAGTTGCAAACGCCCAGCAAGCACCTTCCGATCCCTGATCCCTAACCGGTGATATCCAATTCCCCCCATTTTCAGTTCTTAAATCATATAATGATGGAAGACTCTTGGAATTTTTTGATTTAGATACATTACCAAAGTTCAACACAACAGGTGATGGTATCTCACCTAATCCATATCCATTATAAGTTTGCGATTTAATTTTACCTGAAGTTTTTTGCATTATATATTTGATGTAATCAGGATTTAAAGGAGCCCTCTTCGGCAAATCCTGTGATATCGCATAGATAGTAATAAATGATGCTGCTATTAATAGTATAAGTTTTTTCATAATATGTTAAAAATTCAAAATTAGAAAAATGCTGTTTTTATATTTTAGTAATAATGCCGGGGTTTCATAAAGAACCTTTTCAAACCTGATACAAATTTTATTAATTATTAATATAAATAACAATTTTTATATCACATTTTATTAAGACATCCAAATTCATGATAAGTTAAAGGTTTTATTATGCTATAGCATATTTTTATTCACTAAATATCTTTTCAACACAATAACCCGGGTCATCTACAAATTGTTGATTTTATACTATATGAGTATCTATAGGATTCTTATTCAAAATAAATATGCATTAAAGTTATTTGTTGTCAGAATTGTTAATAAATTTGTTGAAAACTCATTCTTATCCTTTGTGTTTTGCTTCGATAATCTTAATAGCTTTGATCTAACTAAATAATTAACTGCATTATAATTAACATCTTGGATAATCCTGATCCTTTCTTCCTAAAAGATCGAAATATTGTAGTCGTTGAAGATGACGTTTCAAACTTTCGTTATTTCGAAACCGTCCTGAAAAAGACCCAGGCTAATATCCACTGGATAAAAAACGGTAGTGATGCAGTTAATTACTGCACTGATCCTTCAAACAACATTGATTTAGTATTAATGGATATTCTTATTCCTCTGATTACCGGAATTGATGCAACACGCGAAATAAAAAAAGCACGGAAAGGTTTGCCGGTTATTGCTGTCACGGCATATGTTTCACGGGATATCCAGGAAAAGTGCTTTATGGCAGGGTGTGATGATTTCATGTTTAAGCCACTGCTTCCCAAACAATTACTTAATTCAATAAATCATTTTTTTTTAAAAGATAAGGTTTCTTTCACCCTTCCATTGGCAAAGTAAACCAGAACTTTGTCCCTTTTACAGGTATCGAATCCACTCCAATATCGCCACCAAGTAATTTCACCAATTCTTTACTTATCGCAAGACCCAGTCCGGAGCCTCCGTGTTTTCTTGTACTGGAAACATCCACTTGTCTGAATCTTTCAAAAATAATCTTTTTGTTTTTTTCATCAACGCCAATCCCGGTATCTATTATGAAAAAATAAAGTTCGTTCCTTTCCTTTTTCACAATATACCCATATTCAATATACCCTTTGCTTGTAAATTTTACAGCATTGCTTATCAGGTTGGTTAGTATTTGTTTTAATCTTAATTGATCTGTATTAATTAACAGTCCCTGTTTTACACCTTTTGTTATCCTGATTTCAATTTGTTTCTTCTGAATGGTTTTAAGTTCAGAAACATATTGTGTCTTTAACTCTTCTAATAATGAATTCAACTCGAACTGTTGTTTGTTAACATTCAACTCACCTGTCTCAATTTTAGCAATGTCAACAATATCATTTATCAGATCAAGTAAGGTTTGTGAGCTATTAACAATAGCTGACAAATACTTGCTTCTCTCCTCAACAGTGAGGGTTTCGTTTGTTAATAATTCGGAAAACCCGACAATTGCATTCATGGGGGTTCTTACTTCATGTGACAGGTTATTAAGAAAAGCTGTTTTTAACCGATCAGATTCTTCTGCTTTTTCCTTTGATAATTTAAGCTTTCCTTCATACTGCTTTTGTTCTGTTATGTCGGTGTAAATAAGATAAATACCAAGCTGTCCTTCTTCTATTTCTATAGGAGTAGAGATAATCGAAACAAAAATCCTTTCATTCCCCTTTTTGATCCTTATCCCATTGCGGATAATTGTTCTTCCTTCTCTAACGCTTAAATAATCTTCCCATACTGTTTTCTTGTCCGATTCAGGAACTAAAAAATCTGATAACTTCAGGTTCATTAACTCCTTTGGAGAATAGCCAAATATTTTAACAAACTCTTTGTTTACCCTAATAACTTCTCCTCCAATATTAAGCAAAGCAATTGCCACAGGTGATGATTCGAATAATCTTTGAAAATATGCTTTTTCTTCTTCTTTGCTTTTCTCGGCCTCTTCAAGTTTTGTTATCATACGGTTGGCAGATTTCCCAAGTATCTGAAATTCAGTAAAATTAATATTGTCAATATCGATTCTATGATGTTCTGTTGCAGTCATATTGAAAAAAGAAAGAAAAGATTTAATAGTAGAACTGATTAAAACGGACATATACCTGGTTGACAGATAAGCAACGAGCAAAACCAAAATAAATATTCCCGCAGTAATCAGTATATTTTTTCTAACAATCCTTTTTAAATCTACTCTCTTTTGCCGGAGGATATTATCTATCTCATCCAGGTAAACTCCGGCTCCCACCATCCATTCCCATTCTGGTATTCCCTTAATAAAGGATGTTTTTGGCACAGGAATATTTCCGGTAAGTTTTCTCCATGAATAAGATATAAAATCGCCATTTGGATTTTCCGCTGCTTTTCGTTCTTCCTGGATTACTTTAATCCCATTTGGATCCTGAAGTTCCCAAAGGTTTTTCTTTTCTTCAACCAGGTTTCCGTCGGTTATAAGTGCATCTCCCTGATATGTATTTATAAAAATATACCCTTCTTCTCCAAAACGAATATTTGAAATCTGTTCCAATACGTTTTGCTTTATGTTTTCTTCAAAATCATTAATATATTCACCCGTTCCAATATACCAGTTAAGGGGCTTAAATAATTTTACAAATGATATCTTTTCAAATACCTGTTCTGCATTTTCCCCTGGTTTTACCCAAAAGCCGGTGACAAACCCTTCTCTCTCACGCTTAACTATCCCTAATTCATCCTGCATTAAATAATTACCCTTATTATCCTGCATAAAGTAAACGTATGAACCCTCAATGTCGGGTTTAGGTGGATAGAGTATATCATAACCATCAAGACTGCCAATAAAATAGTATCCCCGATTGTTATTAAATCGCACCGGTCTGAGGGCTTCCTTAATTAACTGCTCAATTTCTTTTTGTGGTTTCGTTCCATTATAATTATTGTAAATATGAAGAGCAATATCATGAGCTTCATAAACTCTTTGTTTAAGCACCTCTCTTAGCTCCCCGCGCATTTTTTTTCTTATAACACTGATATAATCAACTGCTTGTTCGGCTTCCTGTTTTATCAGTGCTTTCTCTCTTTTCAGGTACTCTTCCCGTAAATTTTTTGATTCCACAGAGTAATTCTTGTACTCTGTGGAGACCCAAAGATAACATGCGATAATAACTACTAATGTAACAACGGCGAACGTCCCATAAAAAAAAACAGTTGGAATTTGGTAAGCCTTTTTAATTTTTTTACCTGTTTTTTTCATTTAATAATCTATTCTCTGGGTAATGTTTTTCAAACAATGATACCACGTCAGTGAGCTGTCATTGTCTTGTCCTGATATTTGTCTACAGGTTTAACATTAATATTTATACTCTTAATGAGTGAACATATTCTGGTATTTTATAATTCAAAGCCATATGTAAACGATGATTATTATAAATAAATATAG
>JAGGXD010000070.1 GCA_021163295.1 Bacteroidales bacterium | reverse complement strand
TCTGATCCTAAGGTGATATTGTCATCTGCCTGTAACAATCCTGTTACATCTACTCCTGCTCCTGCATCTACGTTTCCGGCAAAAGTGACTTGCCCGCCGGTTGTTTGTGTGATTGCCTGGTTATCTATTGTCAGTGCTGCTCCTGTTACATCAAGTCCTGCATTGACATCTACGTTTCCATCAAAATTGGCTGCCTCATCCACATCGAGTGTGCCTTCAACGGTAGTGGCTACACCAGTGGAAGCAAGGGTCACAACTCCATCGGCATTCAAGTCTCCTGTTGTGGTGATATCATCTCCCAATGTGACTGGAGAAAGGACTGTTCCAGTACGATTCCAATAACCAATCGTTCCAGATGTGGGTGGTGTCGAGGTTAATACACTACTCCCATTTGTATAAACTCCTGCATCCGGACTTAATAAATTTAATGTTAAACCCGAAAATACAGGGGAGGCTCCTGTATGTATATTCTGGGGGGTAGAAAAAGTAATATTTCCAACACCATGGTTTATGGATATCCGATTTGCTGTTCCGTTTAATGTTTTGTATTCATTCGCATCTCCTGCAGCATTCATGCCAAGAAGCTGGTTTGCAGAACCTAATTCGCTTGCTGCAATAGAAAGCCAACCGGCATCATAATACCAGAAGGATTTTGTATCGGTGTCGTAAACCAATAAACCATCAGCCGGACTTGTAATACCTAATTTTTGTACTGTAGTTAATCGTGGCGCCAAAAACCCCTTATACGTACCGGATGTGTACCGGAGTTCTAATATTGATGAGGCCTCAGGAATAATAGAAGTTTCGCTAATGCCTACACCTTGCCCATAGGATTTTTGAAAACCTGCGGACATTAAAAGGATTACTACAGATGAAAAGATTTTTAATCGAAAGATACTTTTCATTCTCCTTGTCTTCCCTTTTTTAACAATCAAAATTGCGGAAGATTTGCTAACTAATGTATCCATAATATACCTCCTTGTTGATATTTCATTTCTTTTTAAACAAAATTTTTTCATCCGACCCTGTATCTCTTTTTTTTAAGGTCGATGAAAAAAAATTGCCATTAATATCTATAGTGTCATGGAGCTACCGTAAGACTATAATTTATTAATGACATTAATTATGTTTTTTTACAGGCAAAAACCTGTTGTTTTTTACTATTTATTATGACTGTTCCAATGCAACAATGGTTGCACCAAACCTGTAATGTATCAAAGATTTATATATGCTTTTATCACAATAATTAAAACGACGCCCAAAATAGTGATAATAAGTTATTTTACGCAATTATTATTGATTAGTTTCCTGTTAATCAATTTTTTTATAAGAGAACAAGATTTGATGAGGTAATGTGGTGATGGGGAAATGAATAATTATGTAATGAAAAATTATTAACTTTGATAGTGAAATATTAAACAAAAGATTTTAACAACACTGTCATGCCTGATAAATTTGAACACCTTAAAACTGAAGTTACAAATTGCACAAAGTGCTCACTGTCAAGCACTCGTAATAAGGTTGTTTTTGGCGGGGGTAATCCTGATGCTGAAATTTTCGTTATTGCAGAAGGACCGGGACATGAAGAAGACCTGCAGGGAATTCCCTTTGTTGGAAAGTCAGGTAAATTACTGGATAAAATATTTGCTGCCTGTGGTTTTACCCGCGAAAAACATGTCTATATAAGTAATATTGTTAAGTGCCATCCGCCAGGTAACAGAGCTCCTTCTAAAGCAGAACAAACTGCTTGTCTGCCTTATCTTATAAAACAAATTGACCTTGTTGATCCTAAAATAATTATTCTTTTAGGCGCAACAGCGCTTAAAGGACTTATAGATCCTGATCTGAAAATCACTAAAATCAGAGGTGAGTGGATCGACTGGAATAACCGTCTGGTTATGCCCGTATTTCATCCTTCGGCATTATTGAGAAATCCTGATTTAAAAAGACCCACCTGGGAAGATTTTAAAAAGATTGTATTAAAATACAGGGAACTGGTGGACCCGGAGCATTATTCTGAACATGTGTGATGTAGTGTTAAATTATCAACATCGCATCACCATAGGTCCCAAACTTGTATCCTTCTTTGATAGCAACCTTATAGGCACTAAACAGGGTTTTAAATCCGGCAAAAGCCGAAACCATCATCAGTAAGGTGGAATATGGAAGATGAAAATTACTGATCATCATTGTTGGTACATTGAATTCGTAAGGAGGGAAAATAAATTTATTTGTCCAACCGTTAAATGGTTTAACATATCCATCGGTTGATACTGAACTTTCAAGGGTTCTCATAACAGTTGTTCCGACAGAACATACAGCATTTTTCCTCTTTTTTGCACTGTTAATTATCCGGCATGCTTCATCAGAAATATCAATCTTCTCTGAATCCATCTTATGCTTAGTAAGATCTTCCACATCAACGCTTCTGAAATTTCCTAAACCAACATGCAGTGTAATCTCCGCAAATTCAATCCCCTTTATTTCAAGTCGTTTTAATAGCTGTTTGCTGAAATGCATTCCTGCCGTAGGTGCGGCAACAGCTCCTTCATGCTTTGCAAAAATTGTCTGATATCTCTCCCTGTCTTCCGGCTCTACTTCTCTTTTTATAAATTTCGGTAACGGGGTTTCTCCCAAATTATATAATGTTTTCTTAAACTTTTCATATGGACCGTCATACAGGAATCTCAAGGTTCGTCCCCGTGAAGTTGTATTATCAATCACTTCTGCAACAAGTATTTCCTCTTCACCAAAATAAAGCTTATTCCCAATTCTAATTTTCCTGGCCGGATCAACAAGAACGTCCCATAGCCTTTGCTCCTTGCTAAGCTCTCTTAATAAAAATACTTCAATCTCAGCACCTGTTTTTTCCTTATTACCATGCAGTCTTGCCGGGAAGACCTTAGTATTGTTAAATACAAGTATATCCTTATCAATAAAATAATTAATAACATCCTTAAATACTTTGTGTTCAATCTTACCGCTATCTTTGTGTAAAACCATTAAACGACATTCGTCCCTGTTTTTTTCAGGGTATATTGCTATCAGATTTGAAGGCAGGTCATATTTAAACTGAGACAATTTCATTTTCATCGGCTATTGGTTTATTAGTTACTATTCAGTATTCTATGATAGTTATTTTTGAAAGCTCTTTTTCAAAATCATCTATTGTTAAGGCTTCATTTATACAATAATCACCTATTCGTGTTCTCTCCAGCGTTTTTAAATATGCTCCGTTATCAAGGGCTTTCCCAATATCTCTTGCCAAAGCCCGGATATAAGTTCCCTTACTACACAAAATCCTTAATTTTACAAAAGGCAAATAAAAATCTAACAATTCTATCTCATAAATAATAATCCGTGAAGGCTTAAGTTCAATCTCTACTCCCCTGCGTGCAAATTCATATGCTCTCTTCCCTTTATGCTTCTTAGCAGAATATGCAGGCGGTATCTGGTAAATTTCTCCGACAAATTTTTTAAGAACCGATTTAAATAAGTCTTTCGTTATGTGTTTGAATTCATATTTTTTATCAAATTCCGTTTCAAGATCAAATGAAGGAGTTGTTTTTCCCAATTCAATTGTTGCAATATACTCTTTATTCATATCCTGAAATTCGGATATTTGTTTAGTCGCTTTCCCTGTACATAAAATGATTAATCCGGTTGCTAACGGGTCTAATGTTCCGGCATGTCCGATCTTGATTTTTTGATTTAATTGCTTCTGTAAAATTCTTTTAATTTTTTTTACTAAATCAAAAGAGGTCCAATAATGTGGTTTAGAGAATATTAAAACCTGTCCTTCCTGAAATTCATTTATTTTTTCCGGAAACATATTACCCTAACAAGATTGCCAAAAAGCCAATAATCGTGCAATAAATTGCAAAAGTAATCAATTTTCCCTTCTTAACAAGATTAATCATCCATTTACAAGCAATGAGTCCGGAAACAAATGCCGCAATAAAACCAACAACAATAGGCATAACCCCGATACCAGAGGCCCCGGAAAACTCGCCGGATAAGATATCTTTAACGTTTGCTCCGATTACAGGGATAAGAACCATTAAGAATGAAAATTGTGCAATATCTTTTTTGTTATTTCCAAGCATTATGCCGGTTGCAATTGTTGCACCTGATCTGGAAATACCCGGTAAAACAGCAAATGCCTGCGCTATTCCCATTATAAAAGCATTAAAAAATGAAATGTTTTTCCCTTTGGATTTTGAGAAATATGTTAGTGACAGCAATGTAGCTGTAACCAGAAGCATAGCACCTACAAAAACAATATTCCCGGTGAAAAACTGTTTTACTTCTTCTTCGAAAAACAAGCCAAGAATTCCTACCGGTATCATTGACACTAATATTTTTACAATATATTTATTTTCATCATTCCATTTAAAAGTTATGAATCCTAAAAACAGATCCCTGATTTCCTTCCAAAAAACAACTATTGTAGATAACACTGTTGCACCATGAACGGCTACAGTAAAACTTAAACTTTGTTCTGACTCAATTTGCAAAAAATACTTGCCGAGTTCAAGATGTCCGCTGCTGCTTACCGGCAGAAACTCTGTAAGACCTTGAATCAATCCCAAAAAAAGGGCTTCATACCAGTTCATAAAAAAAAAGAGTTGATATTGATAACTAATAAAAATAACTAACCTTTTCCCCTTCTTCAAATAGATACGAGTTCAGTTGCTGGGTACTGGGTGCTAGGTGCTTGTTCGTTTTTCTTCCCTTTCAACTTTCGACTTTCAACTTTTAACTATTTTCCCTCTTCCTTCGGTTTCTTCATGATAGCCCAAATTTCAAACACAAATCCGAATAACACAATAATCGGAGCCAGTGTTATTCTTCTGAAGCTAAATATTTGCTCAGGATGAAATTCATTAGGATTTTCTGATTTTCCTCCGATCATAAGAAGAAATCCGGTAACTATTATAACAAATCCAATAATTAACAATTTATAATTCTCTCTACCCAATGGAAAACCGGAGTTTGTTTGTTCATTCTTCTTTTTTATTGCCATAATTTATTTGTTTAAGTATTTAGTTTTTATCTGTTAATATATAATATGTTATAACGCTCAAGGTAAAACATGTTGCTTTTAACTGGTTACTGGTTACTAGTCACTGGTAATTTGTTCAAGTTAAGATTTTCTTTTCTTAACCTCAAACATCTTCAAACCTCAAACATTCTTAAAACAATTCATCCTCTTCCATTCTGAGATATTTATTTACTGCAAAATATGTTGAAACCCAGTTTAAAACAATGCCCGTAATAATTATTCCGGTAAAAAGAATTGCTATTATATCTGCATCCCGAAAACTAAAAATCTCTATTAACTCATTTTGTATAAAATAGAGAAGCATTAATAATAATATTATAGCAAATAGTCCTCCAAGCACACCGTGCAATGAGCTTTTTACCAGAAATGGACGTCGTATAAAACCCCTTGTTGCACCAACCAGTTGCATAGTATGTATAATAAAACGTTTAGCATAAACCGAAAGTCTTATTGTATTATTTATTAGCGTTATGGCTACAAGAAACAATAAGCCGCTGAATATTAACAAAAAAACACCAATTTTTCTAACATTTTCATTTATTAAATGTATAAGCGATTCCTGATAAAAAACTTCCTTTACCATTGGGTAAGACAACAAATCCTCCTTAATAACATTAATGCTATCAGGATTAGCAAAATCTGCATAAAGATAAACATCAATAGATGCTAACAGGGGATTATATCCGAGAAAGTCAATAAAATCCTCTCCCAGATCTTCCTGCAACTCCCTGGCTGCATTTTCTTTCGATATATACTCGGTTGACTTAATATAACCGGAAGCGTCTAACTCTTTTTGCAATTTTTTAATTTCAACTTCTTTTACCTGATCTTTAATTATTACTGAAAAATTGATGTTTTCTTTCACATAAACCGAAAGTTTATGAGCATTAAGCATAAGCAAACCAAGAATCCCAAGTAAAAATAGCACTAAAGAAATACTAATAACAGATGAAATATAGGAACTCCTTAATCTTCTTTTATAAATTTTTGGCCTTTTTTCTCCCATTCTTTTAATCATAAACAAGTGTAACTATTCAGTGCCTTCAACCACTTCAACCCATCTATGCACATCAGGTTCATCACCATTTTGAATAGCAACTAATTTTTCATACAATTTCATTGAAACCTGTCCCGGCTTATCATCTTTACAATACTTATAAATTCTACCGTTCAATGGATCGGTGATAGTATTAATCGGGCTAATTACGGCAGCAGTTCCGCATGCTCCCACTTCGTCAAAAGTATCAAGTTCTTCAAAAGCAATTTTTCTGCGTTCAGTTTTTAGTCCCAGGTCTTCCGCAATCTGTATAAGACTTTTGTTTGTAATTGAAGGTAATATGGATGGCGATTCGGGTGTAATATAAGTATTTCCCTTTATTCCAAAGAAATTTGCCGGACCACATTCGTCAATGTATTTTTTTTCTTTTGCATCTAAAAACAGAACATTGGCAAATCCATCATCATGGGCCTTGCCAACCGGGACAAGACTTGCAGCATAGTTTCCTCCAACTTTTATATTACCTGTTCCCAACGGAGCAGCTCTGTCAAAATCACGGCAAAGCAACATATTAACCGGTTTAATACCGCCTTTAAAATACGGACCGACCGGAGTAACAAAAACAATAAATGTATATTCTGCAGAGGGTCTTACACCAACTCTTGGTCCTGACCCGAAAAGCAATGGGCGAATGTATAATGCAGCACCTGATCCGTATGGAGGAATGTATTCTTTATTTAATTTCACTGCATTAAATATAATTTCTTTAAAAAGCTCTTTCGGCACTTCTGCCATTTTTATTCCTTTTGCAGAATTATTAAGTCTTTTTGAATTTTCTTCCCAACGAAATAGGCGTATTTTTCCGTCTTTCCCCTTAAAAGCTTTCATCCCCTCAAAAGCTTCCTGCCCATAATGCAGTGCTGTAGCTGCAATATGAATATTAATATATTCTGATGAAGAAACTTCCGGCTTTCCCCATTTGCCATCTTTGTAATAACATCTAATATTTTGATCCGTTTTTTGATAACCAAACGGCAGGTTTTTCCAGTCAATATTTTTCATTTTTTATTATATTTTTTAAATAATTTTAAACCGCGGTGCAAAAATAATTAAATTATTTCTTCTAGTTTCTTTCCCTGTTCTTCTTTTGATACATCTCTTAGTACCCGTGCAGTTGCAGTATAGAATTCATGGTCTTTAACAAATCCAATTTGCTTTTTAAACCACTCCTTTTCTGATGAAACTATATTACAATAAATCATTTCTTTAGCCTGATTTTTCATAATATCAATAAAGTCAACCCTGCCTAAATAAGCAAAATTTGCATCACAAAGAATTTTTTCCAATTTGTTATCCGGTGAAACAGGCATTTGCGTAGACATAATAAGCTCGCAAACAATCTTTATCTGTTCATTTGAGTATCCATATTTTGGCAAAATATCCTTTGCATAAAAACAACTTGTTTGTTTATAATTCTCAGGTCCATCAAGAAACCCGGAATCATGGAAAAGAGCTGCTGTCTGAACAAAAATCATTTCTTCATCAGATATTCCTTCAGCTCTGCCAATAAGATCAACCTGTGTAGATACGTTTACTGTGTGCATTAAATTGTGAAAACTAATACTTTCCGGCAGTTCATTTTCTATCTTCGAAAGTATATTTTCTTCAACGTCTAAAAGTCTTAATAGTTGTAACCGTATCCTGAATTTTTCATTTGGTAATCCTTTTATATCAATTGACAATTCAGGACGAATGCCATTTACAAAATACATATCAATTTCCCCTTTGTATTTTACCGGCATTTTACCTCTGTATTCACAATTAAAAAACTCTTTTACAAATTCATATGTTGATCCTGAAATATTTACTCTCCCTGCTTCCCCTGAAGATTCCATTCGACTTGCTGTATTTACTGTATCCCCCCAAATATCATAAGACAACTTTTTTTGACCAACAACCCCTGCAATTATCGGTCCTGTGTGTACTCCAATCCTGATATCCCAAAAATTTTGTCCTCTGCTTTTAGCTTCCTTTTTTAATTTCCTCATATATTCCTGCATCTCAATAGCAGCCAGCACAACTTCAATAGGGTTTGTCCTGTTCTTGTCAGGTATTCCTCCGGCACACATATAGGCATCCCCAATAGTTTTTATTTTTTCAATATTGTATTTTTCTACAACTAAATCGAAATGATAGAAAAAAGTATCAAGTTCATCAATAAGCTTCTCAGGATTCATCTCTTCAGCAATCTTTGTAAATCCTTGAATGTCAGAAAACAAGACAGTAGCCATTTTGTATTTCTTCTTTGCAACCTTTCCTTTTAATTTCAACTCATCTGCAGTATCCTTGGGCAAAACATTCGCGAGCAAATTTTCTGTTTTATCCATTTCTTTCACCATTTCTTCAGTTCGCTCATTAATAATTCTCTCAAGCTTATACCGCTCTTTTGCAAATTGGTAAGTTCTGGCTTTAATTATTGCCCACAATAATAATACTGCAAAAATTACATAAATAAAATATGCAATCTTCGATCTGTAAACAGGAGGCTTAATCCTGAAATACCAGGAGAATATTTCGCCTGTTTCTCCGGCAGTGCTTAAATACCTGGCATGAAAAATATATTTTCCTTCATCCAGATATGTATATTCCTTTATGTTATTTAATGTAAAATTGAGCCAGTCATCGTCAAATCCTTCAAGGAAATACTGGAAATTTAAAGCAGAACTTAAATTCTCAGGCATTTTAAACTCAAAGTATAATGAATTTAAAAAAAATGGAATAGTAGAAATAGTAGATTTTTCAAAATTAATCTTAAAATTATCTGAAACCCAATTTCCGTCACTGAAACAGACAGAATCATTCCCTAAAACAAGTTTATTAATAACCGGAACAGGTATCTCCTGTTTTTCAGTTGCTTGTGCTGATAAATATCCTGGTATTAATAAACCTGAAAATAATAAAACTAATAGACAATTAAATATTTTTCCCGGAAATTTCATATCTTGTATACACATATTGGGGATTTCAACACTTCATAAATATAGCAATAATTGTTGTTATTGAAATTAACATAAAAATTATTAAGTCTTATTGTTTGATCATAATGCTTCTAAAAATATCATGCGAATATACAAAATGAAAGAATTAATCTTTGCTACAAACAATCCTCATAAACTCAGAGAGATCCAGTATCTGTTAGGAGACAATTTTAAACTTATTAGTCTGAAAGATTTGGATTTCCTTGAAGATATTCCTGAGACAGGTGATACTCTTGAAAAAAATGCATCCCAGAAAGCAAATTTTATTTACAAATTATTTAACAGGGATGTTTTTGCTGATGACACCGGACTTGAAATTGATGCTTTAAAGGGGAAACCCGGAGTTCACTCAGCAAGATATGCCGGTCAGGAAAAAAATTCTGCTGCTAATACTAAGCGTGTTATTTATGAGCTTAAGAATGTCAGGAATCGAAAAGCAAGATTTCGTACAGTTATTTCACTTATAATTAATGGGAAAGAACACTCTTTTGAAGGAATAGTTGAAGGCATAATATTAAAATCACAACATGGACAAAAGGGATTTGGATATGATCCGGTATTCCAACCTTCAGGATATTCACAAACCTTTGCCGAAATGGAGCTTAAGCAAAAAAATTTGATTTCCCACAGGGCTATTGCGTTTAAAAAACTTGTTGGTTTTTTAAAAAAAGATGTTTATTAATCTTAATGAATTTCCTATACAATAAATCTGTTCTTTCCCTGTTTTTTATCAATAAAGACTTTTTTCCCGGTTATTGTGAAAAAAATAATAATATTAATAATCTTTCTACTGCTCCCTTTATTATTTATTAAAGGGCAGATAGCAATTGGAGAATGGAGAGACCATCTTCCCTACATGCATACAAAAAAAGTTGCATTGTCTGAAAGCAACATTTTCTGTGCCACCAAACAATCGGTTTTTAAATACAATATATCCGGAAATAATCTTGAGAAATTATCCAGGGTAGAAGGGTTATCTGATATTGGAATCAGTTCTATTAATTTCTCAAATGAATTAAACCTGCTTCTTATCGCATATGAAAACTCAAATCTTGATATTGTTCAGGATAACAATATCATTAACCTGTCAGACATTAAACGAAAACAAATTCCCGGTCTTAAGACCATTAACAACATTCTGTTTTCTAACGAATTTGCTTATTTATCCTGTAGTTTCGGAATTGTTGTGGTAAATATTGAAAAACATGAGATAAAAGATACTTATTATATTGGAAACGAAGGCGCCCGGATAAACGTTTTTGATATGGCTTTTGATGGGGTCTATTTATATGCTGCAACTGAACAGGGAATTTTTCGTGCTCCATATAACGAACCCAATCTCTTTTTCTATGCAACATGGAAGAATATTGCCAAATCCGGAAATGGGAATATCTATAATCAAATAGCCAGCTTCAGGAATAAGATTATTGTAAATCAAACAAATGAAAATATCACAACTGACTCAATTTTTATAATAACCGATACAACCAGGCAGTTATTTAATTTCAAACCTGATTTTAAAAATTATTCTTTCCGGTCATGTCAGGATTATTTTGTCATCTCAAGTAATAAGATTGTAAGGATATTCGATAAAGACTTAATTCTAACTCGTGAAATTGACAACTATGGATATGGGTACCCTTTTGCAATGGATGCCCTTATCGATGTAACAGGAACAATTTGGATTGCAGACGGAAACTCCGGTTTAGTAAAAACCAGGGGGCAAGATTATTTCGATGGAATTTATCCAAATGGTCCGTATACTACAAATGCTTTCGACCTTACTTCAGAAAACAGTATTGTTTGTGCAGTAGGCGGGGGTATTAACTCTTCCTGGAGCGGGATATATAAAAACGGTGAGATTTTCATTTTTCAGAATGAACAATGGCAGAGTATTCTTAACTATTCTGTTCATGATGCTGTTAATGTCCTTATTGATCCGGCAAACAGCACCCGGTTTTATGTCGGTACCTGGGGTAACGGAATTCTTGTTTATGAAAATAGTGAAATTGCAGAACATTTTTCCCCGTCAAATTCCAGCCTGGAGAGCATGATCCCCGGAGAGCCATATGTCAGGATCGGGGGAATGAAATTTGACAAGAATCATAATCTTTGGGTAACAAATTCAGGTGTCAATAACCCTGTTTCTGTTAAAACAAATAATGGTGATTGGTTTAATTTTCCCTATAGCAACTTTATTAATTCACCTCTGCAAGGGAATATTCTAATAACACAATATGAGCATAAATGGATAGTACTTCCAAAAGGAAATGGCTTGTTTGCTTTTGATGAAAAAGGAACTTATGAAAACACAAATGATGATAACTGGCGAAAATTTTCAGTAAAAGATACCGAAGGAGAAAGTTTTAATAATGTTTTTTCAATTGTCGAAGATCTTGATGGTAATATCTGGGTAGGTACTGACCAGGGACCTCTGGTATATTATTCTCCCGAAAATGTCTTTTCTGAAAATTCCTTTGTAGCCCAACGAATAAAAATCCCCCGTAATGATGGAAGTGGTCTTGCTGATTATATGCTTGGAACAGAGACCATAACAGCTATCAAAGTAGATGGTGCCAATCGCAAATGGATAGGCACAGAAAACGCCGGTGTATTTCTTCTTTCTGAAGATGGCACACAACAAATTTACAGTTTCAACAGCAATAACAGCCCTTTGTTTTCAGACCGGATTAGTTCAATTACACTTGATCATAATACCGGGGAGGTGTTTTTTGGCACTGATAAAGGGTTAATTTCATTCCGAAGCACATCCACATCCGGCAGTAATGATTTCAATGAAGTTTATGTTTTCCCAAATCCGGTACGTGAAGATTACAATGGAGCAATAACTATTTCAAGGCTTATATCTAATGTTAATGTTAAAATTACTGATATAGCAGGTAATCTTGTTTTTGAAACTACAGCTTTGGGAGGACAGGCAATCTGGGATGGGACAAATTTAACCGGGGATAGAGTACAAACCGGGGTTTATCTGGTTTTTTGTTCAAATGAAGATGGCACGAAAACTCATGTTACAAAACTTCTGTTTATTCATTAACAACTCTATTACTCTTCTATCAAACTTGAGATCCTTTCAATTTGCTTTTGTTTATTTACTTCCCTCAGGTTTCTTGCTGTCCCGGTAAAATACTGATGCCCGGTAATAAATTTTACCTGAATTTTATTCCAGTCATTCAATGTTCCTATCATATTTTGTTCCTTAAGCTCTTTGTATAAGGTGTTTGAAACCGGAATAAAATCGCTCCTGCCAAGATAATCAAGATCTGCATCACATATTATTGACTGAAGTATATCCTTTGGTTGGGGTGGCATTTTTGTAGCCATAATAATGTCACATATTCTATCAATCTGCTCCTGAGTATAATTATATTTGGGTAGCATCTCACGGGCAATTAATGTCCCCTCATGTTCGTGACCGGCATATTTAACAACATGCCCGACATCATGAAAAAGTCCGGCTGTTTTCATCAACAGAATTTCCTCGTCAGTTATACCTTCACCCCATCCTATCAATTCCACTTCAGTAACCACATCAACAGTATGTTTCACATTGTGATAATACAAGTACTCAGGAAGTTCATTTTCCAGTTTGTCAAGAATTATTTCCTGGATATCTGTAAATTGTATTAGCCCGAATCTAATATTAAATGCATTGTTTGGTAATAACCCCTTTCCGTCAACTGAAAGCTCCGGTAAAATACCTTTCACAACATACATTTCCAGGTCGCCTTTGTATTTAACCGGCAATTTTCCATAATACTCACAAACAAAAAATTCTTTTACAAGCTCATATGTCATCACCGATATTAGTATCTCCCCAACTTCAACAACCGATTCAATCCGGCTTGCAGTATTTACCGTATCACCTTTAATATCATATGTAACTTTCCTTTTCCCTCCTGATTGTGCTGTTACAGGACCGGTATGTATCCCCAGTTTCAGTCCCCAGAACTTGCCGGATTTCCCCCTCCCGTTTTTACCAAAGGTCTTAACAAAGCTTTGCATTTCCAAAGCAGCCATAACAACATCAATAGGATTGGTGATATTCTTCACAGGTATCCCCCCGGCACACATATATGTATCGCCAATGGTTTTTATTTTTTCAATGTTATATTTCTTAACAATGGAATTGAAGGTGAAAATTATTTCATCAAGTTCATCCATCAGGGTTTCAGAATCGACTTTGTCTGAAATTTTCGAGAATCCATGAATATCAGCAAATAAAACCGTGGCCATCTCAAATTTAAGAGATCTGGGTCTTTCTTCTATAGATATTTTTTTATCCAGTTTGTCCGGTGATACTTTCTCAAGTATTTCTTTTGCCCTTTCGTTCTCCCGAATAAGTTTTTCATTTTTCCTTTGCAGTTTTTTTAAAAGCTCTTCCAGCTCCTGATTCTGTTTGGCAAGTTTTGCTATCCTTTTAACTAATTCTTTTTCTTTACTGTTATTCATTAGATTTTATTTTTCAATTGCACATAACCCGAATAATTCAAAAAAATATGTGATTTATTCCGCTGACCAAAGCGTCAGGGGTTAACATGTACTATTCATAAATATTGAAAAAAATAATATTTATGAATACGTCAGGTTAAAAATACATATTTTTTTTATAGGTTGCCATTGATATATCTAAAAACTATATAATGCTTCAAAAAACACGGGGGATTGTTCTCCATCGTATAAAATATTCTGATTCCAGCGTGATAGTATATATTTATACTGAAAAATCAGGTCGTCAGGCCTTCCTGGTCAGGGGAGCAAGAAGAAAAAAATCGCATATTAAAATAAATCTTTTCCAACCCCTTTATGCTCTTGATCTTGAGATTTATTTTAATCCCAAAAGAGAACTTCAAAGCATTAAGGAATTTAATATTATTATACCTTTTATTTCTATCCCACATAATATTCAAAAAAGCACTATAGCTCTTTTCCTTGGTGAAATGCTATACCGGTTTTTACTTGAAGAAGAGACCAATAAATTCCTTTTTGAATATCTTCTTAACTCAATCCATTACCTTGATATTACTGAAAAAAATATTTCAAACTTTCATTTATTATTCCTTATTCAACTCACTAAATATCTTGGTTTTAACCCCAATGATAATTTTTCGGAACGAACGCCGGTCCTGGATCTTAAAAACGGAATATTTGTACAAACAATTCCAAATCACACTAATTATCTCAATCTTAAGGAAAGCAGGTTGTTTAATAATTTTCAAAATACAAGTTATGAGAAAATAAATTTACTGAAACTTAGTTCTGCCTCCCGAACAAGCTTACTTGCCGGAATAATAGAATTTTATAAGCTTCATCAACCATTTTTAGGCGAGATTAAATCCTTTCAAATAATGAAAGAAGTTTTTCATCAAGAATAATCACTAACTTTGGAGAAAAAAGAATGGAATGGTGGAAAAATGGAATGATGGAAGAATGGGAAAATGGAGTGTTATCGTGAAGAACAAAATTTATTACTTTAAACGAAGTATATAGTCTTAAAATGCCATTTATTAATTCCATAGTATCCTGGTTAAACACAAAAAGACTTCATCAGATAGATCTTTTTAAGAAATATCCGTGTGAAGTCCAGGAAGATATGCTGTTTAAGATTCTCCGATCGGCTTCTGATACGGAATGGGGAAAGAAATATGATTACAAATCAATAAATACAATTGACCTGTTTCAGGAACGCTTGCCTTTACTATCATATGAAAAAATCATGCCTTTTGTTAACAGGCTGCGTAAGGGTGAAAAAGATCTGTTCTGGCCCGGTGAAATAAAATGGTTTGCTAAATCTTCAGGGACCACAAGTGACAGGAGCAAATTTATTCCTGTTAGTAAGGATGCTCTTGAGGAATGTCATTTCAGGGGAGGAAAAGATGTTTTGGCTATTTACACGGCAAATTATCCTGAAACAAAAATCTTTACAGGGAAAGGATTGACCCTTGGGGGTAGTCACAGCATCAATAATTACAGTAACCAATCTTATTATGGTGATCTGTCTGCCATCCTGATCGAAAATATTCCTTTCTGGGCTAACTTTCTGAGAACCCCACACCAGAAAATTGCTTTGCTGGATGAGTGGGAAGAAAAACTTGAGAAAATTACTGAGGTTACTGTTGATGAAAATGTAACAAGCCTGGCAGGGGTTCCTTCCTGGAATCTGGTTATGATTAAATATATATTGAAGCATACCGGGAAAAATAATCTGCTGGAGATATGGCCAAATCTTGAGCTTTTCACACATGGAGGAGTTAGTTTTACACCTTACCGAAAGCAGTTTAAAAAACTTATCCCCACAGAAAAAATGAATTATCTTGAAACCTACAATGCTTCTGAAGGTTTCTTCGGAATACAAGACAATCCCTCATCTGATGATATGCTCCTTATGCTTGATTATGGTGTTTTTTATGAATTTATTCTAATGGAAGAATTCGATAAACCAAATCCGAAAATTCATACAATTTGTAATGTGGAATTGAACAAGAATTATGCCATCATAATATCAACTAATGGAGGTTTATGGAGGTATGTAATAGGGGATACTATAGTTTTTACTTCACTATATCCTCATAAGTTTGTAATTTCAGGCCGTACTGTACACTTTCTTAATGCTTTCGGTGAAGAACTGATCATTGATAATGCCTTAAAAGCTCTTGGAATTGCCTGCAATAAAACAAAAGCACAGATCAGCGAATTTACAGCAGCTCCCGTTTTTATGGATCTCAAGAAGAAAGGTAAGCACGAATGGTTAATTGAATTTGAAACTGAACCGGAAAATCTTGACTATTTTACAACGATATTGGATAACGCACTTATATCATTAAACTCTGACTATGAGGCAAAGCGTTATAAGAGTATTACACTTGATAAACTTATTATTAAGAAATTAAAACCTGGTGTATTTTATAATTGGTTTAACAACAAAAAGAAGCTGGGTGGACAAAACAAAGTTCCGCGTCTGTCAAATAACAGAAAATATGTTGAGGAGCTATTAATAATTAATGATCAATTAAGAAAATAATTGATACTTTTAACCGTCGTCAAATTAATAAAATTTAAATAATATGCATATCGCTGTTGCTGGAAATATCGGTTCGGGAAAAACAACAATCGCAGGATTGCTTGCCAAACATTTTGGGTGGAAACCTCACTACGAAGACGTAGAAGAAAACCCTTATCTAAATGATTTTTATGAAGATATGCAACGATGGTCATTCAATCTTCAGATATATTTTCTTAATAGCAGGTTTAATCAAATACTTGAAATACGTAAATCGGGAGATACAATTATTCAGGACCGCACTATTTACGAAGATGCACATATTTTCGCCCCGAATCTTCATGCAATGGGTTTATTATCCACAAGAGATTTTGACAATTATTCTACCCTATTCAACCTTATGAGTTCACTGATTCAGCCACCCGACCTGCTTCTATACCTCAGGGCATCCGTGCCAACACTGGTGAATCAGATACAGAAAAGAGGGCGAAAATATGAAACTTCAATACGTATCGATTACCTTAAACGGTTGAATGAAAGGTATGAGGCATGGATTGATACATATAAGCTCGGGAAATTATTAATAGTTGAAGCTGATGATTACGATTTCCCAAATAATACAGAGCATTTGCGTTTAATTATTGATAAAATCAATGCCGAAATTCACGGTTTGTTTTAATTTCATTCCACATAGACTCATCCAGTTTGGGTCCGATTATTTCTATAACTCTCCCGGAAAGTAATGTGCCCATTTCACCGGAACGCTTAATGGTTTTTCCGTTTATTAGCCCGTATAAAAACCCGGATGCATATAAATCACCCGCACCGGTAGTATCAATACTATCAGCCTTAATAGCACTAACCTCGGCATATTCATTTCCCCTTTTAATAATTGAGCCGTTCTTTCCCTGTTTTACAATCGCAATTTCCACTTCTTTTGCAATATCAATTATTGCCCCACCCGGTTCTTTACCGGTAAAAGATTTTGCCTCCTCCTCGTTTGCAAATAATATATCCACATTGTTTTTTACAAGCTCCCTGAGCACCTCAAGATTATCCTCCACCACATTATAGCTGGCAAGATCAAGCGATACTTTTAAACCAAGCCGCTTTGCCATAGAAACAGCTTTCCCTATCAACTCCTTATTCTGTACAAGATACCCCTCTATATGAAAATAGTCATACCCCCTGAAAGTCCCCTCATCAATATCATCAGCAGATAACTCCACAGCCGCTCCCAGGAATGTTGCAAAAGTACGTTCCGAATCTTTTGACACCAGCGCAACTGCTCTTCCCGATTCTGTATTACTGTATATAAGCTTTGGTTCGATGTTATTATTCCTGATATCCTGCTCAAACAGTTCTCCCCAATGATCTTTGCCTATTGTACCAAGGAATCCGGTACCCACCCCTAATGCTGCCAATCCGTGAATTGTATTAGCAGCCGATCCACCTGAGGCAATTGTCTTGTCAAGATACTCTGTTCCTTCCAATATTCTTTCCGACTTCAACCGGTCTACCAGTTGCATACTCCCCTTTGGAAGATCATAGGTTGCTAACACATTATCATTTTCCAGTTTTATTAAAATATCAACTAGAGCATTGCCCATACCAAGTATTTTCTTCATGTTAAATTCCCTTTTATATAATTTTTATTGCACCACAATAGATTATTGCCTGTTTTTTGCAAATATAATTGTATAATTTAATAAAAGCACTTATTTTTGCCACGCGAAAAAATTTTTCAATGTGTTGGATTTCAAAAACCAGAAAATAAAACATTGAAAGAATTGGCCTGCAAGACATTCCTCAGTAGCTCAGTTGGTTAGAGCATCTGACTGTTAATCAGAGGGTCGTTGGTTCGAGTCCAACCTGAGGAGCAAAATCAGTCGGCAATCCACAGTCGGCAATTGGCAGTCAGCACATCCAATCATAGTCATCCTGGCGAACAATCCAAACTTTTTATGCTGAGCACAGTCGAAAACAAAGACACTGAATAGTTATCAAAAGGGTAAATACTATTCAACTTAAACTACTATATTTGAATAATTTATCAACCATATTATCTGTTAATCAAAAAAACTCAAAAATGTTTAAATTCAATTCTCTGCAAAAAGTTTTTATCCTTTTTCTTTTATCACTCCTGCCATTATTGGGGTTTTCTCAAAAGGTGACTTTTGATAATGTTAAGGTTAAGTATACTCAACTGCCTCTTTATCCTTTGTCTAAAGAGATAAGAACCTATGAGGCCCGTCTTGTAATTGAAATTCCGGATGAAATAGGTAAACCTGACCAGCTTAACAACCAGTATCTGAAAATACAAGGATATGAAAAAGTCAAGGAGGGTGGAGGCTTAATAATCGACCTTGTTTTCGGAAAGTTCAGGTTACTTGATAAAAAACTTAAAACAGATGAGGTTTACAATATAAACGCCGGTGAAAACATGAAAGGATATTTATATCAAATCCATTGTGAGTACCCCGTAACACTTACTGTAATTACCGGAAACGGCAAGGAATTACTTCGGCAGGAAGTAAAGCCGGATAAAGATATACTTGATTTTGATTTTGGGAAATGGGAATACTCCGTTGAAAACCTGAATAATAAATTTAATGAAGAACAGGGGAAATTGTTACTGGAAAAACAGGAAAAATATATAAAATCTGTTCTTACCCAGGTAAAAAACAGATTAAACGGCAATTATGGTTACCCAGAAAAAAGTGAAAAAATAAAAATCGCTTCGGGAAAGGGCAAAAAATTTAATTACCAGGATCTTGAAACAGCTTTTGGGCATACAGAAAAAGCCTTTGAAAGTCTTACTAACAAGGATAATACTGAATTAATACATCAGGAATTTAATGCTGCTATTGAAACATGGAAGAAAGCTATTTTAGAATCAGATGGCGGTAAAAAGTCAAGGATCAGTCCTGAAATTAAGATGATGCTTTTGTATAATTGTACTGTTGCAAACCTGTGGATGAATAATTTTGAAAAAGCAAGAGAATATTTGGCAGAAGCAACAAGCATGGTTACAGATAAAACACGTTCCGGTAATCAAAATCTATTAAAAGAATTAAAAGATAACATTGAAGATACAGAGAAAAGGTATCTGGCCAACCAATCCGCCAGGCGGTTCTAAACCGCCAGGCGGGTTCAGCCAGAAACATTAAGTACCTTCTTCTTCCTCTTCTTCAAGTTCCCATTCATAAATTGTCTTCATGGGACCTTGCTTTCGAAAATATATCGCCAACACCAACCCGGAAAGACTGCCAAGCATATGCGATTCCCATGATACTTGCGGGAATATAGGGAAAATGCCCCAAATCATACTACCATATAAAAACACTACTAATAGAGAAATTGCCAGTAAACGCATATTATTTCTTATTACACCGCTAAAAAACAGAAAAGAAGCCAATCCGTATACAAGTCCGCTTGCACCTATATGATAAGCATCCCTACCTCCTGCCCACACCCATAAACCAACCATTAAATAGTTAAGGAAGAATATTCTATAACCCAGTGTGTGATAAAAATAAAACACTGCAACTCCCAGGATAAACAAAGGAATACAATTATTCATCAGATGCCGGTAATCAGCATGTATCATTGGGGATAATAAAATACCTTTTAATCCTCTGGCTTCCAAAGGATATATTCCAAGGCGAGTAAAATCAAGATCAAACCCCGATTCAATAATTTTCACCATAATCACAACAAAAACAAAAAATGCCGGAAATATCAGGCTGTGGATAAACCGTTTCTTGTCATATTCACTATTGCTTACCTCCATAAATCACAATTTTTAACAGTTCATCCTTCCTTACTCACCTATTCAACTTACTCCCCTTTTTCCCAATAATACTCCAAATATACCATTTTTTATTATTTTTTTCATTTTTTTTTGCCTCATATGTCATTGTGTTACTGTAAATTGTAAAATTCATTGAAAAAAATATAGTACTAGGTATTGCATGGTATTGTTTTTTTTATATATCTTTGCAATGTTTAATACAGTGTAATGTCAGGTACCTTGAAAAATAAAAGACGAGATGAGAAGATGAGAAGTGAGAGATGAGTCGCAATGGAATAATGAGATACCGGATTTCCCAACATTCCAATATTCCATTATTCCATTATTCCATTATTCCAGAACAACCCGATATTATCCTGTAAAACAATAAATTTATGGTCTATCAAATATGTTTCATTAAAATAAAAATTTAAACCTATGAAAAGAGCTATTAGTATTAACCTGGGAGGTATTGTTTTCAATATTGATGATGATGCCTACAGGGAATTGCAAGCTTACCTCACACAAATAGAAAGTTGTTTTTCCGACAGAGAAGAAAGTAAAGAAATAATGAATGATATTGAGGCAAGAATTGCAGAGTTATTTAATGAAAGGATCACCGATTACAAAAAGGTTATCACATCGAAAGATGTAAACGATATAATAGATGTAATGGGTGGACCTGAGCAATTCGGGGAAACCGAAAATGAATCAACCCATAAGCAAAGGGAACGATTCGGACCATCAGGCTACCGCAGAATGTATCGCGATCCGGATAACCGGATACTGGGTGGTGTCTGTTCAGGAATGTCAGCTTACTGGCAAATAGATCCGATAATACTACGCATCCTGTTTGTAATAGCTTTCCTGGGATTCGGTACAGGGTTAATAATTTATATTATCCTCTGGATTGTTTTACCTGAGGCAAAAACAAAAGCTCAGAAACTTGAAATGATGGGCGAAAAAGTAAATGTGTCCAATATCGGAAAAGCCTTCAAAGAGGAGTTTAACAATGTGAAAAATAATATGAATTTATAAGAACTGAAATAATATTTAATAACTGAAAAACAAATAAAATGAACCTTGATAACACAAAAGCCCAAATGAAGAAAGGTGTTCTGGAGTACTGTATACTTGCTATACTTTCCAAGGATTCCCGCTATACCTCAGACATTATCCAGGAGCTGAAGGAGGCAAAAGTAATTGTTGTTGAAGGAACTCTTTATCCTTTACTTACACGACAAAAAAATGCCGGACTATTAAGCTACCGGTGGGAAGAATCAACACAAGGCCCACCCAGAAAATATTATGAACTTACTGATACAGGAAAAAGTTTCCTTAAGGAACTTGACAACTCATGGAATGACCTTGTTAAAGCAGTAAGTCTTATCCGAAACAAAAAGCAAACCCTTGAAAAACAGAAGTAATGAAAAAGACAATAAAAATAAACCTTGGAGGCATTATTTTTCATATTGATGAAGATGCATATGAAAAACTGAAAAAATATCTAAGTGCACTTACTGCAAAATTTGGTCATCTTGAAGAGGGAGACGAAATTATATCAGATATTGAATCAAGAATAGCGGAAATACTTCAGTCTGAAATAAAGAATGAAAAACAGGTAATCAATATACAGGATATTGATAAAATGAAAGAGATTATGGGGGAACCTGAAGATTATTACGAAGGGGAACAGGAAGAAGAACCGGTTACAGTAAAATTTAAAGCAGGGAAGAGACTCTACAGAGACCCTGACAACTCAATCCTTGGAGGTGTTTGCAGCGGACTGGGAACATATTTCGGGATAGATCCTATCTGGTTCAGGGTGTTATTCGTTGTATTGTTTTTGGTGTATGGCACCGGTTTACTTATGTATCTTATTCTTTGGATCATTATCCCTAAAGCCGAAACAACTGCCCAGAAACTGGAAATGAGGGGCGAAAATATTACAGTTCAGAATATTGAACGATCGGTAAAAAAAGAATATCAAAATGTTAAAGAAAATTTTAGTAAAATTAAAGATTCCAAAGGGTATCACCGGTCAAAAGATGCCGTTTCTGATGTTTTCCACGGAATAGGAAATGTGATTGTTGTTTTTCTGAAGATCATATTAATGATCATTGGTATTAGTTTCATTATCGCCGGATTTTTTACACTTCTCGCTTTTATTAGCCTCTTTTTATTCAGGCATACATTCTTTTTGCCCGACTTTATGGATATGGATTACTTCTATTTCCCCGACATGCTTGGAATATTCACTCATGGTAAAAATGTGACATTCATCATGATAACCCTTATTCTTGCTATTGGGATTCCACTTCTTGCATTAATTTACGGGGGAATAAAACTTGTCTTCAGGTTCAAAGCCAACGACAAAGTAATAGGACTTACGGCATTTGTATTGTGGTTGCTAAGTGTTATTTGCCTGTTTACTATATCAGCAGTTGAAGGAATTAATTTCTCTGAGGTTGCAAGGGTAAAAAACACATTTCGGATAACCGGTTTGCCCTCAGACACTCTTTACCTTAAGGTTAATGAGTTTTCCAAAAAACCTTTTGAATCCGACAAATTTTATATCGAAATTGATAATGTTGGAATTTATCTTGACAAGTCCACCAATGAAGTATTCGGAAAGCCCGAGTTTGATATCAGGAAAGGAGGCTCGGAAATAATTGAGCTGGAGGTTCAGAAAAGATCAAATGGTTCTACCTATAGATCGGCGGTTGAAAATGCAAAAAACCTTATTTACAACTGGGAGCAAAAAGACTCTTTACTAATATTTGACTCATATTACCGGCTCCCCAATGGAGAACAATGGAGAATCCCTCATGTTAAACTCAGGCTAAACTTACCTGTTGGAAAAGTGGTTTATTTTGATAAAAGTATGACAAAAATAATTTATAATATAAATAACACATCTAATACGTATGATTATGATATGGTTGACAAGAAATGGATAATGCATACTGACGGACTAACACAGTTTGGCTTCAGCTATCCGCCTGTTAATGAATAAAAAATATCCCTTTTTTTTAGTAACTTGCCTAACAAAAACCGGAGGTTATTATGAAGACTTACATTTTACTTACCAAACTATCGCCCGATCTTACAAAACAAATTAGGGACAGGACTAAGATTGGCCGGAACTGGCTTGATCAGGTCAGGGAAAAATGCCCGGAGGTGAAATTTCTTGCCCATTACGCGTTACTTGGCGAGTTTGACTTCCTGGATATTTACGAGGCACCTGACGAAGAAACTGCTGCTAAAGTTTCACTAATAAGTCAGGCAAACGGTGCTTTCCAGGCACAGAGTCATCCGGCAATTCCCTATAAAAGATTCCTTGAATTAACCAGGGAGATTTAATGTAATAATACAATTAGTAACTACTCAGTGCCTTCTCTTCGACTGTGCCCAGAATAAAAAATTTGGAGTTATATTTTTTTTTGTAATTTTGCACAGTTTTATAGAATAAGCTTGTCCCATAGTGTAATTGGCAACACATCTGATTTTGGTTCAGAAGAGTCTAGGTTCGAGCCCTAGTGGGACAACAGATAAGCCGGCTAATGTCGGCTTTTTTATTTTACAAAGGAGTGATCGGCCAATCGTCAATTGAATAATCGCATCCTGTTAACCTGATTGATCTTTGATGGTTTTTGTCAGGATCGAAAACCGGAAAGGATTGTTAGGGTAATTGGTTTTACCCAAAATGTGGTAATGTATTTAACGCTTCAAACCGCTCACTTTTTACTCCAGGCTTTCCCAGACTTTTTCTATTAATGCTTTTGTGGCGAGTATTCCTTCATGTTCACTAAGTATTGTTCCTTCGTATTCTATGCCAATATGCCCATTGTATCCTGAGTCCTTAACAATTTTAAGCATTTTATAATAATCAATTTTTGTGTTTTCTCCCTTATCATTAAAATTATACGATTTGGCACTAACAGCTTTTGCAAAAGGTAAAAATTCAGATACTCCCTGGTACATATCATATGCTTCACTACATTCACCCTGAGTGGTTCCCCACTTCGCACTGAGGCACCAGTTACCGAAGTCCGGAATAGTCCCGAAATTTGGTTTATTAACCTGCTTAATAATTCCCGTTATTAATTTTGCATCTGAACTAAACAAACCATGATTTTCAATAATAATATTGATGTTTTCTTTGGCAGCATAGTCAGATAACCGACCCATACTATCTATTATTGCTGTACGATAAGCTTCTTTTGATTCCTCACCAAATGCGTTTACTCTAACCGAATGACATCCCAGGATTTTGGCTGCATTTACCCACTTATAATGATTTTCAATTGATTTTTGCCTTTCCTTATCATTGGCAATCCCAAGATCACCCTCATCATCAACCATAATTAACATACTTTTAACATTAACATCATCAGCACGTTTTTTCATATTGATCCAGAATTTTTCATCTTCTCCCGAATCCATGTAAAATTGATTTACATATTCAACAGCATTTATGCCATAAGTATTGATTGCTATACCGGCAAAATCATTCGGATCGAGGTTCCCATTATTAAAATTCCGGTGTAATGACCATTGTGCTAAGGATAATTTTAGATTATTTAATGGATTTGTGCCATATGTCATTAATGTGGGAGCGGATAAAGCTGCGGCGCCTAAGAATGTGTTTTTCAAAAATTTTCTTCTTTTCATTTTATTTAAAACTTTAATTATTACTAACCTCATCTCCTTGACGAACCCTTAACAATCAGTTTCGTTTTTATAATCTTTGTTTCAACCGGATAATTGTTCGGCACTGTTTCAAGCCGTTTAATAAGTAACTTAACTGCCTCGCGCCCTATATTATATCCAAATTGTTCTACTGAACTGAGACGAGGATCAGTTAACTGTGCAATTTGGCCGTTAGTAAAACCCACAATAGCAAGGTCTTCCGGTATCTTTATTCCATGTTCTTTGGCAATGATCATGGTTTCCGCAGCTGTCAGATCATTCACTGCGAAAATACCATCAGGCGGATTAGCTAACGAAAAAAGCCCTGGAATAAGATCTCTTGCATCAGCAATAGTATCACATTTCAGAATTTGTTCCTCCCTGACTTTATTACCACTTTTACATATAGCATCGACAAAACCCCTTTTCCTTTCTTTTCCAATTTCAAGATCGTCGGTAGTGGCTAAATGAATAATATTCCTGCATCCTACATTGATCAGATGTTCCGTTGCATCGAAAGCGCCCCGGTAATCATTTACAACCACACGGTCGGTTTCAAGCTCTTTACATATTCTATCATAAAAAACAAGCGGAACGCCTGATTCTAATATTTTCCTGAAATGATCAAAGTTTGTTGTTGTTTTTGAAACTGAAGCAAGTATCCCCTCAACCCTGCTTGATAACATAGTTTCTACATTTTTCACCTCCCGTTCCCAGGTTTCTCCAGATTGGCAAAACATAACATTATATCCCGAACTATACGCTATATCTTCAATGCCACTTATCACGGAAGAAAAGAAATAATGAACGATCTCGGGGATTATAACCCCAATAATTTTGCTTTTCCGGCTTTTCAAACTTAACGCGATAGGATCAGGAATATAATTCAGTTCCCCTGCAAGTTCTTTCACCTTCTTTTTAGTTTCCCGACTAATATCCGGGTGATCTTTAAGAGCTCTTGAAACGGTGGATGGAGAAATTTTCAGCTCCCTGGCAATATCTTTTATAGTAACTCTGCCCTGTGTCATAAATAATATAACAAATTTTGAACTATAGAACCAATGAGTAAATTAAAAATTACAAATTACAAATTATAAATTACAAATTACAAATAATATCCAAATATCGATTATCAAACCTGCCCGTCGTATTAAAGGCACTTTGGGTATGCGTATGATTGAAATTGCATTTAATTTTTTGATATTGTAATTCAAACTATAAAATTGAAGCATTTTACTTTGAAAAAACTATCTGTCTTTATTCTGCTATTTATTAAATTTTCGTTTCAAACGTTTGCGGAAACGATTGCATTAATATTTTGATTATTTACCTCAAATTTATTGGGTTATATAGATAATATGTATTATAATTGTTAAAAAATGTTAAAAAGTAATATATAAATAAACGACTTTAACTATATATTTTTAATTTCTAACCTTAAAATAACTTAATTATGCGTAATTCTATCTTACGGAAAATTGGCATATTGCCTCTTCTCCTCTTTGGCTTTGCGATTAGTTTCGCTTTCGGTCAGGAAAGAACGATTACAGGTAATGTTACTTCTGAAGAAGAAGGTGCAATTCCCGGGGTTAACATTGTGATCCAGGGAACCACACAGGGAACCGTGACCGATATGGACGGTAACTACAGTCTTGTAGTTCCCGGTTCGGATGCAGTTCTGGTATTCTCTTCTATTGGTTTCGTTACTCAAACGGTAAATGTCGGCAGTCAATCTACTATCGACGTGGTACTGGTCGCTGATGTAACTGCACTGGATGAAATTCTTATTATCGGGTATGGTACACAGAAAAAAAAGGAAACCACAAGCTCTATTACCAGTGTAAAATCTGACGAGTTCAACCAGGGCTATGTTAACAATCCTGCACAATTGATACAGGGTAAAGTAGCCGGTTTATCTTTAAGTAAAGCCGGTGGCGACCCGAATGAAGGGTATAACATTCGCCTGAGGGGTATGAGCACCATTGGTGCCAATACCCAGCCATTGTTTGTTATTGATGGTGTGCCCGGGGCGTCTCTCGATAATGTGGATCCAAACGACATTGAATCCATGGACGTTTTAAAGGATGGTTCTGCTGCAGCTATTTATGGAACAAGGGGTTCGAGTGGTGTAATTATTATAGCCACTAAGAAAGGACGAAAAGGCACTGCCCACATCGACTATAACGGTTATGTTACTTCTGAGATGGTTGCAAAGACAACTAATGTAATGAATGCAACAGAATGGAGGGCATTGTCAGCCGAAACAGGTTTGGGAACTGACTTTGGAGGAGATACTGACTGGTTTAAGGAAATTACACAAAACGCTTTATCACAAGTACACAATCTTGCCATGTCAGGAGGAACTGATAAGACTAGTTACCGGGCTTCATTCAACTATCGTGATGCTGATGGTATTATGCTTAATTCCGGATTCTCTCAGCTTAACGCAAGGATTAATCTTACACAAAAGGCATTGAACGACCGGCTTACTTTGGATTTCAATCTGGGTGCTACTCAAAGGGAATCACAATACGGTTTTACAGATGCATTTCGTTATGCCACCATTTACAATCCAACAGCTCCTGTAAGAAGTGATGATGCGGCATATGACATTTATGACGGATATTTTAACCAGGTTTTATTCGATTATTATAACCCTGTTCAAATCCTGGAGCAAAATATTAATGAAGGGACGGATAAGCGTGTGAATCTTTCATTAAAAGGTGCTTATGAAATCATGGACGGGTTGATCCTTGACGCTTTTTATTCAATTCAGAATGAAAATTTTACAAGGGGTCAGTATTATGACAAGAACAGTTACTGGACAGGAATGGACAATAACGGTATGGCTGAAAGGCGTCAGGATAATGCATATAATCAACTTTTTGAAACGACTGCCAAATGGAACGGGGAGATAACTTCTTCGGTGAACCTCAACGTATTGGGTGGTTATTCTTACCAGGATTTTATATATGAAGGTTTTCACGCCAGGGGAGGTGATTTTATTACCGATGCTTTTACATACAACAACCTGGAAGCTGCCCTCGATTTTAACAATGGGCTTGGCGAGGTAGAAAGTTATAAAAACTCAAACAAACTGATCGCATTTTTCGGACGTGTCAATGTAAATGTCAGCGACATGTGGTTTGTGACTGCCAGTGCCAGATATGAAGGTTCGTCGCGATTTGGTGCAGATAACCGTTGGGGTCTGTTTCCGGCTGTTGGTGCCGGAGCTGAATTAGCCGATTTTATAGGTGCCAGTTTTATTGACAACCTCAAATTCCGGGTTAATTATGGTATAACAGGAAATCAGCCCTCAGATAGTTATCTGTCATTGCTTCGCCTGGGTCCCGGAGGCAACTTCTTCTATAACGGAGAGTTTGTTCCCGGTTATACACCGGTGAGTAACGCGAATTCAGATCTACGCTGGGAAAAGAAAGGTGAATTTGATATCGGATTTGATTATTCATTCTTAGAATCCAAGTTGTTTGGTTCATTTGACTTTTATACAAGAACAACAACTGATTTGTTATTTGAATACCAGGTACCGGTTCCTCCCAACCTTTATGATCACGCATGGTTGAATCTTGGGGAAATAAAAAGCAGCGGTTTGGAACTAGCCCTTACCTATAATGCCGTTGAGGAAACAGATTTCTCTTATAGCTTATCCTTTACATCTTCCTACAGTCTTGAGAACACACTGGTATCCCTATCCGGATCTTTTAATGGTGCAGATTTAGAATATGGAGTACGCTATCTGGGTAACATGGGTTCACCCGGGCAAAATCAAGTACCATTGATAAAGGCAGAGGAAGGTGAGCCGTTCGGTCAGTTGTATGCACATACATTCGTTGAAATTGATGATGGCGGCAATTTGATCCTTCTGGATACCAACGGGGACGGTACTGTTGATCCCGATGACCGGCAGGTAGTTGGAAACGGTTTACCTGATTTTCAATTTGGATTGGGCAACAATTTTACTTATAAAAACTGGGATTTGAATGTTTACTTCCGTGGTGTATTTGGGCATGACCTCAATAATACCTATCGTGCTTTTTATGAAGTGCCAAATATGATTACATCCTATAACCTGCCAAAAACGGCAACGGATATGAGAAGTTCGTCAGGTACTCTTCTGAACAACTCTTCGGGTGTTTTATCCAGTTATCATATTGAAAATGCTTCTTTTGTTTCTCTTGATAACATGAGTTTAGGCTATAACTTTGATTTACCTGAAAGTTCGGGATTCAGAAATATCAGGGTGTATCTTTCTGGGAATAACCTGTTCTACATTACCGGTTATGACGGTGTGGATCCGAACCCGAGATATGCAGATAATGCTACAGATCAGGGAACACATAATAACCCACTCGTACCTGGTATCGACAGGAGAAATACATGGTTTAGAACCAGATCGGTATCTTTTGGTGTAAACATTGGTTTTTAATCCTGAAAATGTATAAGAATATGAAAACAAAAGACATAAATAAAATGAAAAAATCAGTATTTCTTATTAGAGTTATAATGATTGCGTTTATCGTGACTGCTTTTAGTCAGTCATGTACTAAACTGGACGAAGAACTTTATGGTGAAGTTACACCGGACAATTTCTTCCAAACGGAAGAAGAGTTTATATCGGCATTAGGTGGTGCATATACCCAGTTCGGGAATTGGGCTTCAGGTGATCCTCTTACCTTACAAGATGTTAGCACAGATGAAATGGTGGTACCCACCAGGGGATCGGACTGGGATGATGGCGGTGCATGGAGAAGAATGACTTTACATTCCTGGACGTATGAAGATGGTGCAATGGGTGGAGGCTGGAATTTTGGTTTTAGCGGTGTAAATACCGCCAACCGGCTTATAAATCAGTTTGAAACTTTAGTGGAAAGTGGACAGGTAGAGCAGTCAGCCGCTGATGCTTTTATAGCAGAACTCAAGGCGGTACGTGGTTTCTTTTACTGGCAATTAATTGATATGTTTGGCAACGTTCCATTGGTTACCGATTTTGCCACCGCAGAAGCTGCCCCGTCAACAGTACCAAGAAAAGATGTGTACGATTTTCTCGTTGCCGATTTGGAAACAGCTGCTTCTAAGTTATCAACATCTGTTGACGGCTCCACTTATGGCCGTATGAATTATTACGCGGGACAGACTTTGCTGGCAAAACTTTACCTGAATGCAGAAGTTTACTCCGGCACAGCACAGTGGAGCAAGGTGATTACGGCTTGTGATGCAGTGATCAATTCCGGTAAGTATAGCCTGGAAGCCAATTATTTTTCCAACTTCAATGTTGACAATTCCGGATCCAGCGAATTTATTTTTGCTATTCCTTACGACGAGGTATTCTTCCAGGGATTCAATCTTGTTATGCGGACATTACACTATGGCAGTCAGTACACATATGACCTTACCGCCCAACCGTGGAATGGTTTCTGTACACTGGAGGAGTTTTATAACTCTTATGATGACACAGATTTGCGAAAGGGTGATGTAGGTACAGCCGATGCCAAGGCATCGAAACGTGGCAATTTTATTGCAGGCTATCAATACAACCTTGGTGGAGGTTATGTGATGGATGATGGATATGAGGCTACAGACCCTGAAGGGGCACCTCTTAATTTTGGGAATATGGGTACAGCACTACCACAGATCCAGGAATTGGGTCCCCAGGCACTTCGTCAGGACGGTATTAGAATAGGTAAATGGGAATTTGGCATAGGAAGCAGGGACAATATGAGCAATGATTATGCTATATTCCGTTATGCCGATGTACTGTTGATGAAAGCGGAAGCTCTTTGGCGCACCGGTGATGAAGCCGGGGCATTGATACTGGTAAACCAAATCAGAAGCCGCGCCGGTGTTGCAGATCTGACTACTTTAGATGGTCCGTTGAGTTTTGATATGGCAGCCGGGGATGTTGACGGTGGAGAATTATTCAATGAAATAGGTCGTGAGATGTTCGCAGAGAACCACAGACGGCAGGATTTGATACGTTGGGGATTCTTTACTGACGTTGATAAATGGATTCTTCCATTTAACAATCCTCTTGATGTAATGGAAACAGGTGCACATACAACTCTGTTCCCCGTACACAGAGATAAACTGGATGCTAATCCTAATCTGACTCAAAACCCGGGTTACTCTAAATAATATTTTAACAAATTCTTTCAAAGAAAGCAAGCACTTATTTAGTTGCTTGCTTTCTTTTTGTCTAAATTTGAAGCTTTATATTATCCTGTAAACAGGAAAATCAATTGTTATAATGGATTATAAAAGCTTTAAGGGCTTATCAATTGGCATAATGCTATTGATGCCCTTTTTTGTGAATTCTTGCAAAACAGGAGAGTCTGATATTGTTCAGACTCCTTCGTTTTCGCTTCTTGGCAAAGAAAAAACCCATATTGGTTTTTTAAACCATGTAGAATATACTGAAGAATATAATACCTATACATACAGGAATTTTTATAACGGCGCAGGTGTAGGACTGGGCGATTTTAACAATGATGGTTTGCCCGATATATATTTCTGCGGTAACATTGCAGATAATAAACTTTATATCAACAAGGGCAATTTTGTCTTTGAGGATGTTACGGAACAGGCTGGAGTGGCTTGTCCGGATGTATGGTCAACAGGTGTAAGTATTGCAGATATTAATGGTGACGGGTGGCTGGATATTTACGTTTGCAAATCGGGAGATCCGGGCGGCACCAATCGTCACAATGAATTGTTTATAAATAACGGAGATTTGACCTTTTCAGAAAAAGCTGCTGAATATGGGATTGCAGATCTCGGATTGTCAACCCATGCATCGTTTTTTGATTATGACCGGGATGGGGATCTGGATTGTTATCTCCTGAACAATTCCTTTCAATCGGTAACTGAATTTGATATAAAACCCGGGCAACGGCAAATACGTGATACCCTGGGAGCAAATAAATTGTACCGGAATGAAGGTGGATATTTTGAGGATGTCAGTGAGGAAGCTGGTATATATGGAAGTAAGATTGGCTTTGGCCTCGGCGTGAGTGTAGGTGATGTAAACCGCGACGGATGGATGGATATTTATGTATCGAATGATTTTTTTGAACGCGACTACCTCTATATCAATAATAGAGACGGTACATTTACAGAATCGCTTGAGGACCAATTGGGTGAAATTAGTTTAGGGGCAATGGGGTCGGATATGGCAGATATCAACAACGATGCCTACCCGGAGATCTTTGCGACAGAGATGACAGCTGAGGGTAATGCACGGCTGAAAACAAAAGTATTATTTGAAAGCTGGGACAGATACCAAAAGAAATTGACCAATGGCTACCATCATCAATTCGGCAGGAATGTCCTTCAGTTGAATAACCAAAATGGCTCTTTCAGTGAAATAGGAAGACTGAGCGGTGTGAGTGCCACTGATTGGAGCTGGGGAGCATTAATTATGGATCTGGACAATGACGGATGGAAAGATATTTTCGTGGCTAACGGCATTTTCAAAGATTTGCTGGATCGTGACTATCTTGATTTCTATTCAAATCCTTCCGCAATGCGATCTATTATTAAGAGTGAGGAAAATGCCATTCTAAAAATAATCGATAAAATTCCATCAGTCAGGATTCCTAATTATGCTTTTCATAATAACGAAGATCTCACATTTACAAACTTATCCGGACTGTGGGGTCTCGGTACACCCTCACATTCAAATGGTGCTGCCTATGGTGATCTTGATAACGATGGCGACCTGGATCTGGTTGTAAACAATGTGAATATGCCCGCTTTTGTTTATAGGAACGAAACACGTGGGAAGCCGGGAACAAATTTTCTTATGCTCAGATTGATAGGTGCCGGAGAAAACAGTGCTGCTATTGGAGCCGGGGTTACACTTTACTACGGCGGAAAAATAAATTATCAGGAACTTGTGCCCATGCGTGGTTTTAAATCTTGTGTCGATAACCGGCTTCATTTTGGACTCGGGGCATCACAGACTATCGATTCTTTGGTGGTGAACTGGCCTGATGGAAAATGTTCTGTTTTGGAGAATGTAGCAGTAAATCAATTTTTATTATTGGATCATAAAGAAACAATTAACAGATGTATAAATATTCCTGAGAAACAACCATCGCCTGTTTTCCAAAAAATGGGACAGATCAAAGGTCTTGAATTTACACATATAGAGAACGATTTTGTGGATTTTAGACGCGACAGGTTGTTATTCCAGATGTTATCAAATGAAGGTCCCCATATGGCTGTTGGCGACATAAACGGCGATCGGCTGGATGATGTATATATTTGTGGTGCAAAAGGTTATCCGGGAGCCTTGTTTGTTCAAGGTAAGCAGGCACATTTCAAAAGAACAAATATGGCATTGTTTGAAGCGGATAAAATATCGGAAGATACCGATTGTGTGTTTTTTGATGCGGATGGGGATGGAGATCCTGACCTGTATGTAACCAGTGGGGGAAATGAATTCCCGCAAAGTTCTTCAGCATTACTCGACCGGATGTATATTAATGACGGACAGGGAAAATTTTCAAAGTCCCGGCAAATGCTGCCCACAGCCCGCTATGAAAGCAGTTCATGTGTACAACCTGCTGATTATGATAATGATGGTGATATGGACTTGTTTATTGGTATTCGTTTGTTTCCTTTTTTATATGGTGTTCCGGTAAATGGTTACGTGTTGGAAAATGATGGACACGGCAATTTTTCAAATGTATCCGGGAAACAGGCACCGGGTTTAACGGAAATAGGCATGATCACTGATATGACATGGGCTGATGTGGATAATGACGGGGATTCGGACATAGTAATAGTGGGCGACTGGATGCCGGTAAAGATATTTATTAATAACAATGGTTACTTTACAGACGAATCTGAACGGTTTGGTTTATCGAATACGGAAGGCTGGTGGAATGTAATTATAAAAAAAGATTTGAACGGAGATGGAAATGTTGACTTTGTATTGGGTAATCATGGATTGAATTCGCGCTTTAAGGCTTCAGAACAGCAGCCGGTCACTATGTACGTGAATGATTTTGATTTGAATGGGAGCGTTGAACAGATAATCTGTGCTTACAATGGAAATAAATCATATCCTGTAGTGATGAAGAATGATTTAATAAAGCAAATTCCTGCGTTGGAAAATAAATATATAAGGTTTGAGGATTATAAAGAGCAGACTATTGAAGATATTTTTCCCGATGAAGTGTTGCAGCGGGCAGTTAAATTAAATGCCCGGGTCATGGAGAGTTGTGTGTTGATCAATACCGGTTTGGGGGCTTTTCACCTGATTTCCCTTCCTGTAGAAGCCCAGTTCTCACCGGTTTACGCTATTGCCGCTGATGATTTCGATGATGATGGAATATGTGATATTATCGTCGGAGGAAACCAGTATAGAGCCAAACCGGAAACAGGAATTTATAATGCGGGTTATGGTCTTTATTTAAAGGGGAATACCGACGGAGTATTAGATGTTGTTCCTTCTGCAATATCGGGGTTTTTTACCAAAGGGGAGATACGTGATTTGCAGATTTTGAATATCTTTGGAAGCCGTATAATTGCAGTTGTAAGAAACAATGATAAATTAGAGTTTTATAAATATTAATTGAAAATTATGAAGATAAAGATTGTATGGGTCATGCCGGTTTTAATTGCCGGATTATTAATTTACGGATGTTCACCAAGATCAAAATATGATCGCATGTTGAACCAGGAGTTGGCAAGTGGAGTGAGACATGATTCTCTATTTATGGGGTTATATCTCGGGATGCCTGAAAAGGATTTCTATACGCATTGTTGGATATTAAACCGGGAAGGGTTGATCAAACAAAGTTCGAATAACACGATGGTTGAATATGAATTGAAAGACGAATTGAAATATCCGGCTACCATGCAATATTATCCGGAATTCGTAGAGGCCAAAATTTATGAAATGCCGGTTCAGTTTATTTACAATGGATGGACCCCGTGGAATAAAGAGCTATCTTCCGATAATCTTGAATTAGACGTATTGAGATTGTATGAGAAAATTTATGGTGAAGGTTTCATAAAAGTGAAACATTCTAAACACGGTATGGCTTACACAAAGATCAACGGGAACCGGCGTATCACAATATTTAAGGAAGATGAATTGCATGTGTGGACTGTTTTTACTGATATGTCGGTAAGAAAGGAATTAATTGATTCAACCTCAAAAGCGGGGATAATAAATGAAGAATAGTGTTTTATTCAGACTCATTGGGCTATTGATGCTCTTGTTCTTTTATGCATGTAATAAACATACCGGGGAACAATCCGGAAATCATTTATTTACACTATTGCCTGCTTCTGTTACACATGCTGATTTTGTCAATCATCTTGATTACGATGAGCAACTTAAGAAGAAATTCAATATATATACATACCGAAATTTTTACAATGGCGGTGGTGTTGCCTTTGGGGATGTAAATAATGACGGTCTCATTGATATTTTTTTAACCTCCAATATGGAGCATAATGTGTTGTATTTGAATAAAGGAAATTTTGAATTTGAAGATATATCAGACCGGGCAGGTATTGCCGGTAAGGGACAATGGTCAACAGGTGTAAGCTTTGCCGATGTAAACGGAGACGGATGGACGGATATATATGTATGTAACTCGGGAAATGTAGAAAGTGATGAACGACACAATGAATTGTATATTAATAACGGTGATCTTACATTTTCGGAAAAGGCAGAAGATTATGGCATAAATGATTTGGGTTATTCTACACACGCAGCATTCTTTGATTACGACAAGGATGGTGATCTTGACTTGTATTTGTTGAATAATTCTTTCAGAGCCATTGGCAGTTTCAATCTTCAGGAAAATCAGCGTTTTATCCGGGATTCTATCGGTGGGGATAAGTTGTTCAGGAACGATGGTAATCAATTTACAGATGTTAGCGCTGAAGCAGGTATTTATGGTAGCGTGATTGGATTTGGATTGGGCGTTACAGTCGGGGATATTGACCAGGATGGCTGGATGGATATATATGTGTCGAATGATTTTTTTGAAAGAGATTACATTTACATCAATAACCAAAATGGAACATTTAAGGAAACACTGACAGATATGATGCCATGTATTTCTGCAGCTTCCATGGGAGCTGATATGGCAGATATCAATAACGATCACTATCCGGAAATATTTGCTACCGATATGATCCCCGAGTATGACGAGCGCTTAAAAACAAAAACGACATTTGATAACTGGGAGGGTTACAAATCGAATATTGATAATGGTTACCACCAACAGTTTACACGCAATATGTTGCAATTAAATAACGCCGACGGCACTTTCAGTGAAATTGGCAGACTGAGTGGTTTATATGCCACCGACTGGTCGTGGGGTGCATTGATTATGGATCTGGATAATGATGGTTTAAAAGATATTTTTGTGGCAAATGGCATTTATAAGGACCTGACCGATCAGGATTATATTCAGTATTTTTCAAACCGGGATATGGTCAGGACTATTGTGTCAGGTAATAATGTGGATTATAAAACCCTGATTGATGCTATTCCCTCGGTTAAGATCCCCAGTTATGCCTTTAAAAATATGGGGGGCTACAGATTTCAAAATATGGCCGCTTCCTGGGGTCTCGATACACCAAGTTTTTCTAATGGATCTGCTTACGGTGATCTGGATAATGACGGTGATCTGGATATTGTGGTTAACAATGTGAATATGCCTGTGTTTATTTACCGCAATGAAACCAATGAACAATTACCGGACAATCACTATCTGAAAGTAATTTTAAAGGGTGACCCCGGAAACACAGATGCTATTGGTGCTAAAGTGACAGTCAAACATAAAGGTAATTTTGTATACCTGGAACAAATGCCGATGCGCGGATTTAAATCGACTGTTGATTTCCGCCCTAATCTGGGATTGGGCCCATTAACCATGGTGGATTCCCTTATCATTGAATGGCCGGATGACCGTATTACAGTTAAAACAGATGTTCAAACAGATCAGATTTTAACTTTTTATCAGAAAGAAGCCCTTACAATGTCACTGCATATGGTAGATTCTTTAAGCTCTGAAAATAATTATTTTGAAGATATAAGTTCAAATAGTAAAATAAATTTCATCCATAGGGAGAATGATTTTGATGATTTTAAACGGGAACGTTTAATTTATAACATGATGTCAACCGAAGGACCGCGTATGTGCAAAGGTGATATTAATGGAGATAGACTGGATGATATTTACGTTTGTGGTGCAAAAGGACAACCGGGAGCTTTACTGATACAACGCACGAATGGGGCATTTATGCCGGTTAACAAAACATTGTTTGAAACAGATAAAATATCAGAGGATACCGATTGCGCTATGTTTGATGCGGATCAGGATGGAGATTTGGATTTATATGTTGCCAGTGGAGGTAATGAGTTTCCATCAAGTTCATCAGCTTTGAGCGATCGCTTGTATATTAATGATGGCACAGGGCATTTTGTCAAATCATCGCAAGTATTACCTACGGGCAAGTATGAGAGTACCTCATGTGTCCGGGCTGAGGATTTTGATCACGATGGAGTAATAGAACTATTTGTAGGTCTGCGCCTTAAGCCGTTTTTATACGGTGTGCCGGTAAATAGCTATATATTGGAGAATGACGGGGAAGGAAATTTCACAAATGTAACTGCACAAATTGCCCCGGAGCTTATAGATATTGGCATGATCCGTGATATGTTGTGGGAAGATGTAAATGGGGATGGAGCTAAAGATATAATCTTGGCAGGAGAATGGATGCCATTAAAAGTTTTTATTAATGAGGATGGCATATTTAAAGAAGAAAAGGAAGCTTTTGCTCATGATAAAACAGACGGGTGGTGGAATTGCCTTGCATCCGGCGATTTTGATTCTGATGGAGATATTGATTTTGTAGCCGGAAATCATGGTTTAAATTCAAGATTTCGGGCAACACCTGAAAAACCGGTAAGTATGTATGTTAACGATTTTGATTTGAATGGTACAGCAGATCAAATTATATGTGTCTTCGAAGGTGATACATCGTACCCTTTAGCCTTAAAACATGATCTGACCAGACAATTGCCAGGGTTGATAAAAAAGTACCCGAAATATGAAATGTATAAAGGTCAGCAGATTACAGATATTTTTACAGCTGAGCAGTTGAAGAATTCTATTCATTTAGATGTATATGAATTGGAAACCTCCCTGTATTTTAATGATGGGTCCGGGCATTTTACCAGAAAATCTTTGCCGGTTGAGGTGCAATTTTCCACGGTTTTAGCAGCAGAGGTTGGCGATTATAACGGTGATGGGAATATTGACATTTTACTTGGCGGTAATTTTTACAATGTAAAACCGGAAGTAGGACGTTATGATGCCAGTTACGGATCGTTCTTGTTGGGTGATGGCCAGGGAGGTTTTAAAAATATCCCATCGAAATTATCGGGATTTCATCTTGATGGAGAGATCAGGGATATATTAGAAGTGACAACCTCAACAGGTAAAATATTGGTGGTCGCCCGTAACAATAATCCGGTACAGGTTTTTAAAGTATTAAGCCGGTGAATGAGGTGATGAGTGAATGATCCGCCTTCGCCAAGGCTACGGCGGACGAAGGGTGATGAGGAAATGAGGAAATATAGATTTATGTTTTTAAAAAAATCAACTTATTTTTTACTTCTGCCTTTACTGGTTTATTCCTGTAAACCTGAGGAAAAAGAAAGTGATTATTTGTTTTCGTTGTTACCCCCTTCCTCCACCCATGTTAATTTTATAAACAAACTGACAGAAACCGAGCAATTTAATATCATTGAATATCTTTACTTCAATAACGGTGCAGGAGTTGCCGCAGGAGACATCAATAACGATGGTCTGACAGACTTGTATTTCACTTCTAATCAAAAACCCAATAAATTATACTTAAACAAGGGAAATTTTGCATTTAAAGATATCACAAATAGGGCCGGGGTGGCAGGGAAGGGTAACTGGAAGACCGGTGTTACAATGGCAGATGTGAATGGGGATGGATTCTTGGATATTTATGTTTGTCAGGTTGGAAATTACAAGGGTCTTTATGGTAGAAACCAACTATTCATTAATCAGGGTGATCTGACATTTAAAGAAGAGGCTCATGCCTACGGACTTGATTTCCAGGGATTTTCTACACAGGCAGCTTTTTTCGACTATGATATGGATGGGGATCTTGATATGTATCTGTTAAACCATTCGGTGCATACTTCCCGTAGTTATGGTGGTGCGGCTTTGCGCTTTGGTAATGATGCACGCGCCGGTGACAGATTGTATAGAAATGATAAGGTAGAAGGAGGACGTGTTTTTCGTGATATTACCCGCCGGGCAGGCATATACAGCAGTCAGATTGGTTATGGTTTAGGTGTAAATATCTGTGACATTAATAATGATGGTTTTCCCGATATTTATATATCGAATGATTTCCACGAAAATGATTATTTATATATCAACAACAGGAATGGCACTTTCTCAGAGCGATTGACGGAAATGTTAGCACATACAAGTCGATCCTCAATGGGTAATGATGTTGGAGATTTCAACAATGATGGTCTTTTGGATGTGATGGTTTTGGATATGCTGCCGGATGAGGAAAATATTTTGAAACAATCGGGAGGTGAAGATGAAAAAGAACTTTTTGAATTGAAGTTAAACTACGGGTATTATCACCAGTATGTGCGAAATACGCTCCAACTAAATTTGGGTGGGGGTATGTTTAGTGAAATTGGGCGTTTGGCAGGGATTTACGCCACTGACTGGAGTTGGTCACCCTTGTTTTGTGATGTTGATAATGACGGATGGAAAGATATTTTTATTACAAATGGAATATACCGCAGGGCTAATGATCTGGATTATATCAAATTTTTAACAGGAGGAAACAGATATTTTCCAACTCAAGATAATAGTGATGTGCCGGATAAGGTGTTGTACGAGAAGATGCCATTGTATCCAAATGTCAATTATATCTTTAAAAACAACCGTGATCTTACATTTTCGAATATGGCCAAAGCATGGGGTTTTGAAACCCGGTCTTATTCCAATGGTTCCACTTATGCCGATCTCGATAATGATGGTGATCTGGATCTTATTGTCAACAATATTAATGATCCGGCATTTATTTACAGGAATAATGCCACAACTCTATTGAACAATCATTATTTATCCGTTGTTTTAAAAGGACAAGGGTTGAACACACGAGCAGTAGGAACCCGTGTTACTTTATTCTGTAAAAATCAAGAAATTGTCGCTGAGCAATTTGTTACAAGGGGATTTATGTCCGCCACTTCTGATGTGTTACATTTTGGACTGGGGCAAACAAAAAAGATCGATTCACTTGTCGTGCGTTGGCCCAACCGGTCGGAACAAATACTTTATGATGTGCCGGTTGATCAGATTATAACATTAGAAATGAACAAGGCTGAGAAATCTGTATCAAAAAATGAACAAAAAAATGATAATAAAAAATTGTTTTCCAGGCTTCGGATCCCCGGACTTGAATACAGGCATAAAGAAGATGCTTATACGGATTTAAACCGTGAGCACCTGATACCTCATAATTTATCGGCAGAGGGACCGGCTTTGGCTGTTGGTGATATAAATGGTGACGGGCTGGATGATATGTTTGTAGGTGGGGCTAAAGAGCAAACAGCCATGTTGCTTACACAACAATCTAACGGAACTTTCAGTCCATTGTATGTCCCTCTATTTATAAAGGACCGATTTACCGAAGATGTAGATGCAGCTTTATTTGATGCCGACGGAGATGGTGATCTTGACCTGTATATTGTACGGGGAGGCAATGAGGTGCCTGTAAAAGATCCGTTACTGACTGACAGGCTGCTTATAAACGATGGAAAAGGAGGATTTAAGTCTGTAGGTTCACTGCCTTATATGGCCTGTAATGGATCCTGTGTACGGCCTGCTGACTTTGATGGCGATGGTGATCTGGATTTGTTTGTGGGTTCGAGATCTGTGCCGGGTGCTTATGGATTGTCACCTGATCAGTTTCTTCTTGAAAACAATGGAAATGGCATATTTAAGGATGTAACAGATATTCGAATGAAAGGGTTAAAAAATGCCGGCATGGTGACTGACGCAAGATGGATGGATTATGATCAGGATGGTGATCCGGATCTGGTGTTAGTGGGTGAATGGATGAAAGTTTGTATGTTCAGGAATGATGATGAGCATTTTACTGATATAACCGATTCAACAGGTCTGGATAAAACATCAGGATGGTGGAATTGTTTACAGGTTGCTGATGTTGACGACGATGGAGATTTGGATTTAATTGGTGGGAATTTAGGGCTTAATTCATTACTGAAAGCTTCAAAACAAGAACCGGTCGAAATGTTTGTGAATGATTTTGATAATAATGGTTCGCTGGACCAGGTGATCTGTTCCTATTCTAACGGCATAAGCTATCCCATAGCCTCTTTGGACGAGCTGGCTGGTCAGATGCCCGGCTTAAAAAAGAAGTATCCCAATTATTCTGATTTTGGAGGAAAGACTGCAAAGGATATATTTGGAAAGGAAAAATTGGATCAATCAATCATTAGAAGAGCAGTGCTTTTTGAAAGTTGTCTGTTCCTGAATAATGGAGATGGAACATTTGAAATAAATAAACTTCCCCAAACAGCCCAGTTTTCTCCTGTTCGCGATATTGTTGTTCATGATTTTGACCTTGATGGGAAAAATGATCTTGTTCTTGTCGGTAACAATTATTCAGTCAGACCGTCTATCGGTCGTTATGATGCCAGCTATGGCTGGTGTTTATTAGGTGACACCGGTCATGAATTTAGCGTTTTGATGCCGGTGGAAAGTGGTCTCAGGATAAACGGAGATGCAAGGAAGATACACTCAATTGAGATACTTGGAAAACATTTTTTAGTAACTGCAATAAATAACGGATATCTGCAAATATTCCAATATTAAAGCGATTTTATTCTGAAATCGCTACACCAACAAATGAATCTGCTGTTCCATAATACAGAAACCATTTCGATTTAAAATATACCAGACCTTCTGCAAATGTAGTTCCTGATTTATATTGACCGGTCATTTCATGCGGAAGAGTTGGTTTTAATAAATATGTATCGGAACGGTAAATGACTTCCTCCGGATTGTTTATATCAAAAACCACCATCCCCACCGAATAAGTTCCCTTTGGTAAGTCAGGATCAGAGTCTTCTGCTTCAGAATTTTTCCCATTATAGAACAGGACAATACCATCACCCATAATTAGCGCGGGTGGCCCGCATTCAGTAAGGTGGCTGTCAAATTTATTCTTTCGCGGCTTAACAACAGCTTTAAGTTCTTCCCTTTCATCTAATGACGGATACCAGTCAAATAAATTCTCTGACCATGCAAGGTTGATAAATTTTTCACCCCAGTACATCCAGTATTTCCCATCAATTTTTGCAACAATCTGCCGGTCTCCATCCATTTTTGTAATAATGGATCCGGATTTAGACCAATAATTTAAAAATTTACCATCATAAGCCTTTGTAAATGCCGGTCCTTTCTTCTCCCAGTGTAACAGATCTTTTGAAAACGCAATGCTTAATCTGGCAACATCCTGATTCCATGACGTATAAGCCATAACATATAAGCCGTCATGTGTTTCAACAACCCTTGGATCCTCACAACCACCGGGATAATCGTATTGTAAAAAGTCACTGCTGTCGGGATACAAAACAGGTGTAGGATATTTTGTGAAATGGATACCATCTTCGCTGGAAGCCAAACCAATTCTGGAAGTTCGTCCACCAAGAATAGCTTTTGGATTATCTTCACAACGAAGTAATAAATATACTTTGTTGTCTTTTATAATGGCAGCCGGGTTAAAGACATCTGCTTTCTGCCATTGAACTACTTCATTTTTTACAGGACAAACAAAAGTTAAAGTTGAATCAGCTTTAACAATCGGGTTTTCGGCCGGTTTATAAAAAGGTTGAAAATCCCAATCAGATGAATGATTTGTAGTACACCCAAAGCTTATTATTAGCATTAAATAAAGAATACTCTTTTTCATTTTCATAGTTTTTTATTAAACCAATTTATCAGGTATAATTTCAGCTTCACTCGCTTGCACACAAAATTTGAATTTTCACACAGGGTTATGCCCTGCCCAAAATACAAACCAGTATATTGATTAGTTCACGTGAGTTCTCTACTGTGAAATTCTCCTGAACATATGAATTATTCGTATGGATTCTCATGGTTTTTATCTCTTTTTTTCGTATCTGTTCCAGATACTCCTCTTTCCCATATTCTCCTCCCAAAAAAACATATATATCATTCTCACAATTGTTTTTACTATCAGCAAAAAAATTAGATTTTGTGCCGTCTCTGAACAATATTTCAATCATTGGATTATCGCCAATACATCCTCCCCCAATTACTTTAAAATAGAAACCTGTATATTCTTCACTAAATATTTTCTTAATTGATATCCTGAATCCTTTTTCTCCATTTTTCGAAACAAAAACATTTCCCGACGATGATATATATTTCCCGCCGGTTATAGTATCTTCTGCTATTGAAGTCAACAGCATACAATCAATTGAATGAATCCGGTTTGTTTTCACATATTTCCATGTACCGTCTTCAAACAACAATACTTTTTTATCATTTATAGTTGTTGCTTCAATCTGCCCATATAATTGAACAAGCAGAATACTTAAACAAAATGTTAAAACAAATTTTCTCATATTCACAGGATGGTATTAATTAATTATCAATATTTAGAGTTCGTCTATAAACTCAAAAAAATGAATAATGAACAAGGAACACCGATTAACGATTTGTGAAGTAACTGGAAATTTGAAATCTAAAATCAGCGAAATATGAACATTGGTATCTTTATCTGTTTCATCATTCGTTTCAGGTTGCCAGGATTAAGCAGCCGGTATATCATGCTTCTTTTTGGAGAAGTAAATGACACTAACTTAATATCATTCTGTTCAACAAACGATTGTATCCCGTTAATAACATCCCTGTTTTTTATTAATAACCAATCAACATTATAATTTCTGTAATCTTTTTCAGTTAATTTTTTTAGCTCTTCCATTTTTTGTTCCTTGATGACTTCTTCATCCCTGTTTTCAACATGAATACAGTAATATTTTACATTAAATGGTGCCAGAAGCGATAATAAAGTCCTGAAAGAAGTATGGTCAGAATCAAGGAAATCAGTTACATATAACACTGAGAGGTTATCAATCCCTTTATAATCTGATTCTTCAGGGACAACCAGGATAGGGAGGTTAACACTTTCTATTATCTTAATTGCTGCCTGTTGGGATTCGGGTTTTGAACTAATTGCTGAACTTCCGCTGCCTATAACCAAAACATCAGGCTTATAGGAATTGCATATAGCCGGGATCCTGACGCTCAGTTTTCCTGCAATAAGAGAAAAATGAAAGTTCGCTTTTGAATATTTTTCGTGCTCGGTGATTCCTTTTATCTTTTCAATAAATTTTATCATTTTCCCTTTGCTCTCCTCTTCCACTATCCTGAGTTCATCACGATAATACTTCTCAAAAGTGCCGGTTTGTTTTATCCGCGAAGGTTCTTCAACCGGTTCCTTAAAAACATGGAGAAGTTTAATCTCCGCTTTCATTTTTTCAGCTATCCCAATTGCAAATAAACATGCTTTTACAGAGTTCTCTGAAAAATCAACAGGAACGAGTATTCTTCTATAATTAATGCCCCTTTTCTCTTCGTTTTTTTCAAAATCAGTACCCAACTGCACTAACAATTTAACAGCTTCCTCAACATCACTTTCTTTCACTCTAATTTTAATCTCTTTACTTTCCCCTCTCTTTTCGGCAATATCGCTTTCTGTATGTAAAAGAAAAGATTCAATTCCAATTGAGTATAATTGATTCTTCAAGGAATAAGCAACTCTATGACTCTGGTAAGTAACAATATTTACAATATTTTCTTTCATTTTGAAAAAAGATTATGTTCACCAATATTCCACAACGTTGGGTAATCATCATCCAGTTTTTTCAATACGGTAGTAATAATAGCTTCCCGCATAAATTTTGATCTGTTTCTTATTTTATATTTGGCACAATATGCATTCAACACATCCAACTCACGATTATTAAACATGATAGTATGCCTGTTCGTTCTTTTAAGTTTTTTATCTTTAACTTTTCTTCGTATCAATACAGCCTTGTTTAGGACAAATATATATAATTTATTATTTCATACGACTTATTTAACTATTCAGGTTCTAAAGTTATAAGTGCAAAACAATACTTAACAATGAAAACATTAAAAACAATCTGCTTGTTGTTAACTGTGTTAGTTGCAACCTTAACATCTTTAAATGCACAAATTTACCATGTTGAGCCTCCATTCTGGTGGGCAGGAATGAAAAACCCCGGCCTTCAAATCCTTGTTCATGGCAAGAATATTTCTGAGAACAAAGTGGAATTATCATATGAAGGGGTAACCCTAAAATCAGTATCGTTAGTAGAAAATCCCAATTATCTCTTTATCGATCTGAGTTTGGCTCAAAATGTTCTTCCGGGTAAATTTGATGTTAAATTTATGAAGGATGGGGAAGTAGTCCATTCTTATACATATGAACTTAAAAAGCGTGAACCGGGATCTGCCGAACGTGAAGGATTTAACAACTCTGATGTTATGTACCTGATCATGCCGGACCGTTTCGCTAATGGAGATCCCTCAAATGATGAAGTTACAGGTATGAAAGAAGGCCTTAACCGTAAGAAGCCCTTCGGCAGGCATGGAGGTGATATAAAAGGGATCACTGAGAATCTTGATTATTTAAGTAAAATGGGATTTACCTCTATATGGTTAAACCCTGTCCTGGAAAATGACCAGCCTGAATGGTCGTATCATGGTTATGCTGCTACTGATTTCTACAGGGTGGACAGGCGATTTGGATCAAATGAAGATTACCGGGAACTGGGTAGAATTGCAAAAGAAAAAGGGATTAAACTGGTAATGGATATGATCTTTAACCATTGCGGTTCAGAACACTGGTGGATGAAGGATATGCCATCATCCGACTGGAT
>JAGGXD010000206.1 GCA_021163295.1 Bacteroidales bacterium | reverse complement strand
GCAACAGTAGGACCTTTAATAAATCGAATTACAGAAAAAAGTATGCCTGTAATCATAAAGCCCAGTGTGATATAAACAATAATAGTTACCATAATTAAAATATTTTTATCAGTATTTTCTCAAATTTCTCAGCAATCTCCATGCGTACTTCTTCGGGATCAAGGGTTTTGACATCAATCCAGTGAATATAAAATGTATCATCAATAATATCTACAGATAGAGTACCGGGAGTTAAAGTAATGCTATTGGCTAATACCATTTTAGCATATTCAGATGTAAGTTTTGTTTTAAACTTGACAATACCCGGGTTTATGGGCAGAGAGGGAGAGATAATCCTCCGGGCAACATCCAGATTGGATTTGACCAGTTCAACCAGAAACACGAAAAGATAATAAATAACATAAAAGAACTTTGATGGTAAAAAAATGTTGAAAGTACAGCAGATAAAGAATCTGCTGGTGAACAAGGCTATCAGAAAGCTTACAACAAGACCTGTTATTACTTCCTGGATGACCAGGGTACTGGTAAATGCCAGCCAGGCGATAAACAATACCAGCCAGCTCAGGAAAAATTGTGTTAGTTTTTGCAATAAAGATGAACTTTCCATAGAAGCATATATTAATTAGCTTAATCCAGGTCGTATTTTCTGTCACTAAAATATTTCATAAACTGCACCCGTTCATATTCAGCAGGATTGGGACTATTGACCTGACTCATTTTACCTCTGAAATCATCAATCTTCTCAAAATTGTGCTTTTTCATCCAGGTTTTTAGTCCGTCAATAAGAGTTCTTATACTATCAATACCCTGTGTATATAGTACGGAAGCCACCTGTACAGCATCTGCACCTGCCAGCAGCTGTTTGATCACAGCCGCACTGTCATGTATTCCTGTAGAAGCTATCAAAGATGAGTTGAGCCTGCCCCCAAGGATTGAAGTCCATCGTAGTGAGATAGGCAGGTCGGAAGAACTACTTAATACGTTGGTGGGGATAATGGTAAACTTGTCAATGTCAAAATCGGGCTGGAAAAAGCGGTTAAAAAGCACGACCCCGTCTATATCAGTCTCAGAGATTTTTTTTACCACTGCACCAAGATTAGAAAAGTAGTAACTGAGTTTGATGGCTACGGGAATGGAAACAGCAGTTTTGATTTTTGCTGCTATGTTTAAGTAAATTTTTTCAATATCGGTACATTCTTTCGAGAAATCTGAGGGAAGAATAAATAGATTTAACTCGATGGCATCAGCGCCGGCTTCCTGTACCTTTTTTGCAAAAAACAGCCATTCGTGGGAACAGGTACAGTTGATACTGGCTATGACCGGTATCTTAACGGTTTGCTTTGCATCTTTGATCAGTTTTAAATATTTTCCTATGTTGTCTTCCTTGATCTTGTAATCGTAATAATCCAGATATCCCATATCAACATCTTCATTTTTCCTCTCATCCCTGATGACACTTTCATATTCATAATAGATTTCTTCTTCAAAGATTGATTTCAGGACAACAGCACCTGCACCGGTTTCTTCAATTTTTTTTAGATTTTTCAGTGAGCTGGTGATGCTGCAACTGCCTGCAACAACTGGAGATTTGATTTTTATTCCAAGATAATTAGTTGACAGATCCATACATGATTATTTTTGGTAAATAATATCGATTTATTAAATGGCAAATGTATAATAGAAAATGATAAAATAATATATTCTTTAACATATATAAATACATATGTAATTAACTGTGTGTCAAAATATAGTTTTGAATACAACTCTGTGTCCTTTCTAACAAATGATTAAAGTATGAGAAGATTGATTAAAATATTGCAAAATATTACTATTAAACTATTTTTCATAATTTGTTATATAATCAGGAACTTTTCTAATTTTGCTACCTAATCAAAATTCATTATGGAAGCGTTAACTCTCAGAAATCTTATTAAAAACAGCCGGAATAATTTCGGAGAAAGGAAAGCTCTTTCGTTTTACGACTCCGAAGGGTATACTTACAACCAACTCTATTCAGAAATATTGAAGCGTGTATTGAAACTTCATGACCTTGGTATAGGAAAGGGTGATAAAGTTGCTATTCTGAGCGTTAACTCTCCTAATTGGGGAGTGACCTATCTTGCAACTGTGTACATGGGAGCTGTTACTGTACCAATCCTTAATGACTTCAGTAAGAAGGAGATAAGAAATATCCTTGAACATTCGGAAACTAAAGTACTTTTTGTATCTGAAAGTCTAAAAGCAAAAATTGACAAAAATTTTCATTTTGTTAAGTATGTAATCGATATTGATAGTTTTTCTATTGACCAGACACTATCACCTCTTCCTGATCCGGAGCCGGACAGAGAACAAACACAGGAAATGACTGATTTACAGGCAGAGGAAAAACTTGAAAGTTTTAGTGAGGATGATATTGCATCAATAATCTACACATCAGGAACCACCGGCTCATCAAAAGGGGTTATGTTGTCACATAAAAACCTGGTCTCCAACATAAATTCAATATTTCATATTCAAAATGTTGTACCGGAAGATAGGTTCCTGTCTCTGCTTCCTTTGCCTCATAGTTTAGAATGCACCGTGGGTTTCTTATTACCATTACAACATGGAGCTTCCATGAATTATTTGCATGGACTTCCGGTTCCAAGCGTTTTACTTCCGGCTCTTAAAAAAGTTAAGCCAACCATAATGCTTAGTGTTCCATTGATCATTGAAAAAATATACAGACTCAAAATATTGCCGGCATTCTCAAAGGGGATTGCAAAACAACTATACAGCTTTCCTTTAACCAGGATATTGCTAAACAGACTGGCAGGAAAAAAATTAATGAAGACCTTCGGAGGAAAATTACACTTTTTCGGCATTGGTGGTGCATTACTTGACCCTGCTGTTGAACGCTTTCTTATTGAAGCAAAATTTCCATATGCAATAGGATACGGATTGACAGAAACCTCTCCTTTACTTGCCGGAGCATCACCACAAACAGTAAAATACAGATCAACAGGGTTCAGTCCACCCGGACAACAATTGAAGCTAATTAATGTAAATCCTAAAACGGGAGAAGGAGAAGTTGTTGCAAAAGGTGAAAATATTATGAAAGGATACTACAAGGATGAGGAAAAAACGAGGGAATGTTTTACAGATGATGGATGGTTCAGAACCGGTGACCTGGGTTTTATGAACAAGAAGAACCGCTTATATATCAGAGGAAGACTTAAAAATATGATTGTAGGTGCAAGTGGTGAAAATATTTACCCGGAAGCAATTGAATCTGTTATAAATAATCAAAAGCTTGTGCTTGAGTCAATTGTTTTTGAATTGAAAGGAAAATTGGTAGCAAAAGTCCATCTGGATTATGAAGAGATCGAAAAGGTATTTAAAAACCTGATTGAAACAGCAAGTGATATACAGCATGATATGCAAACTCACGTTAGAAATACACTTGAAGAGATCCGGACACATGTAAACGGTGAGCTAAGCAGTTTTTCCAGACTAACATTAATCCTGGAACAAACAGATCCTTTTATAAAAACTCCTACACTTAAAATAAAAAGATACTTGTATACCTAATTCAGTTAAAAGTTAAAAGTTGAAAGTATAAAGTTAGGAGTTACAGGTTCAATGGAATGGTCTTCGCTTCAAGCCACTTTTTCTCATCTTCATCCAGGTGGGGCGATAATTTTTCATATACTTTTTGATGGTAATCATTCAGCCATTTTATTTCTTTTTCATTCAACAATGATTTATCCGCCAGATCTGTATCAATAAAACAAAGGGTTACTGTTTCAAACTTCAGGAATTTTCCGAATTCTGTCTCCTTTGAAGGAACACATAATATAAGATTCTCAGTCCTGATACCATATTCACCCTCACGATAGATACCCGGTTCATCTGCTGTTAACATTCCCTGTTCCATTGAAACCTGTGCATTTCCTGATGCTCCTGTGCCGATTGTTTGCGGTCCCTCATGAACATTCAGAAAAAACCCGACTCCATGTCCGGTTCCATGCCCGTAATTCAATCCGTTCTCCCACAGGGCTTTCCTGGCAAGTATCTCGATCTGATAACCTTTTGTTCCTTCAGGGAACTCAATTCGTGCAAGATTAATAGTCCCCTTTAAAGCAAGCGTAAAATCACGCTTTTGCTCAGCAGTTGGCTGCCCAGGTGCAATTGTCCTTGTGATGTCTGTAGTACCGTCAAGATAATGCCCACCTGAATCCAGCAAGAATAAACTATCCTGTTTCAGTTCAACATCAGTTTCGGGTGTTGCTTCGTAGTGAACAATAGCACCATGAGGACCGTATCCTGCAATAGTTGCAAAACTGGGATGAACAAAGTTTTCCTGATCACGCCGAAATGCTTCGAGTTTCTTACTTGCTGAAATTTCAGTAATTTTCTCCTTTCCTAAATTCTGTTCAAGCCAGAAAAAAAACTTCGTTAGTGCAACACCATCCTTTACCATTACATGTCGAATATGATCTATCTCAATATCATTTTTAATTGCCTTTAACCGTGTAGGTATGCTGATATCTTCAATAACCTTAACTTTTTCAGGAATAGAATTGAATAAACTGAATGAGGTGCTTCCCGGTGAGATCATCATTACATCTTTTGATTCTAAACCGGAAAGAAATTTTTTAATTTCATCGTATGGTTTTATTTCAAGACCATCATCAATTAATTTTTGTTTTAGCTGTTCAGGAAGTTTCTTCTGATTAATGAAAATGTAAGCAAAAGTTTCACTAATAACAGAATATGCAGTTACCAGTGGATTATAGCAAACATCTGTTCCACGAATATTGAAAGTCCAGGCAATATCATCAAGTGCCGTTAGTAAATGATGTGTTGCTTTTTTCTTCTGCATTTGTTCCCGTATAACATGCATTTTATCTTTCCTGGTTACCCCTGCATACTGCACATCAAGTTCAAATGCTTTATTTTCAGGCATTCCAGGACGATCCCTCCATACCATATTAACAATATCATGTTCTGTATCAAGACTTATCCCCACATTTGAAAATGATTCCATTATCTTCCTGACCAGTGAAACAGAAACCACTTTACCATCAACTCCCACCCTGCTATTCCCGGGAAGTGTTTCAGCTATCCATTCAATATATTCAGGGGTATGAGGAATTTTTAGTTTTACCAGCGAAACCGGTGAGTCTTTTAATTGCTGTTCTGCCTGAATAAAATAGCGGGAATCAGTCCATAACCCGGCAAAATCATTAGTAATTACAACCGTACCTGCTGAGCCTGTAAATCCTGTCAACCAGGCAATTACCCTGTGTCTTTCAGGCATATATTCACCCTGGTGAGGATCGGTAATGGGTATAATATATGCATCCATACCTGCATTACTCATCTCTTCCCTTACTCTTGTGATTTTTTCATTTATTGTCATAAGTGGTACGTGTTACGGGTTATCCACCTTCTCCGCCAAGGCGGATACGGCGGACGAAGCGGGTTAAGAGTTATCTGAAAATAAATCCATCTTTTAACGGATCTTCAGGGTTAATGTAAAATGTATTTTCTCCTGTAAACTCTGCTGATCCGGTTACTTCCGGTATCACAGCATCGTAAATATCATATTTTAACGATTTAATAATTGATACATCCATTGTTGTTCCAAGGATACTTTCAACTGTTATCTTTTCTCCAATATTTAACTCCTTTTTTGCGAAATGTAGTGCAGCTCGCGCGCTAACTCCTGAGCCGGTTGCCGACCGGTCTACTTCTCCTTCGGCAAAAACACAAACATTCCTGCTATGGTGTCTGTAATCATAAGGATCGGCGGTAAAAATAGTGCCATAAAGAAAACTCAGATCAGGCTCATAAGGGTGGTTAATACTAAAATTATTATTCACCGCTTTATTTATTCGCTTTCCTAAATCAATTATTTTCCCGTAATCGCTCTTATCCAGATTAAGCCCCAAATCTCTCGCTTCACAAAAAGCATAAAATGCACCCCCAAAGGCTACATCAAAATCGATCCTGCCAATCCCGGAAACCTCAATTGACTGATCTTGTAATAATAAGAATGATGGCACATTCCTGAAAGAAACTTTTTTTACAATACCATTCTTAATTACTGCAGTTGATTCAATTCTTCCTGCCGGTGTATCAATTTTAAGTACCGGGTTTTTACCTGTTTTAACTACCATTCCTGTTTCCAACACAAATTTTGTTAATGCAATTATTGCATGCCCGCACATAGTGCTGTAACCCTCATTATGCATAAAAAACACACCAAAATCGCCATCTACACTTGCAGGTTCAGTAATAACAGCACCATACATATCTGCATGTCCGCGTGGTTCCCACATAGTAGCCGTACGTATATTATCATAATGCTCACTGAAATACTTTCTTTTTTCCAGAATAGATTTGCCTGGGATTTCTGGTAATCCTTCTGTAAATATGCGTAACGGTTCCCCTCCCGTATGCATGTCAATTGTTTTAATAGTTTTCCACTCTTCAGGAGGCTTCCAGTCAAAGTTGTTGAGTATATTTTTCTTCATTATTTTTTCTTTAGAACGACCATCTGAACTTCACCCATAATTCATCACCTAATTCCCACCATCTGTTAACAGCTGCACGGGCGAAATTATTTGAATACTTTGTCAGGAATTCCCGGCATAACATAGTTTCATTACCTGCTGCAGCATTCTCTTTATCCTTTTGCAATAATTCCATAGCTTTATTCTCAATAAAATCAATTTCATCAAAAGCTTTATTCTCAAATTCTGCCACAACAGGTTCAATAATCTTCTTTCCTTCCCCCCACTTCACCGTAGCCAGACGATTTGCTCTCCTGAAAGCCCACATGGCTGATTCGTGGCTAAAATGATCCTGACCGCAAACATAAAAGCTTTTTGGCAAATTTAAATTTGCAGCATAGATCGGGATCCTTGGACTTTCCCTGGGAACATCAAAACCAAACCAAAGTCTGCCTCCAATCTCATCAGGTAGCCAATCCCTTAACTGAACAACAAACGAATAGGCACAATATTGAACGGCTATCGGTCTGTGTCTTGATACCAAATCAGGTTTTATTGCATTCAACATCTGACGCTTGTCCCATGACATCCAGGGATGAGCGCTTGGGCTTATAATTGTATCAGTGAATACACTGTCATTTTCATTCTTGCGCTTAACAGCTATTTTGAGGTTTTTTGTCATATCCCATTCCGTGCCTTCGTATGTTGTTCTGAAGAACTTCAATATTTCACGGATATCAACTTTGTTTTCGGGTTTAACTGAAAAGGGTAATTCTTTAGCTTCATAATCCAAATTGAGTGAGGGTGCCAGATTGTTGAAAACAAAATATTCTCTACTCGAAAATGGTTTTCTTCCTGAATATGCTTCCCAGAATTTGAAAGGTTTTTCACCATCCCAAAATCCCAATTCCTTTGCCACATCAAAAACGTTTTCTGAAGCCATATAATAATCAGGGTTCTTCAAATCCATTTCTCCAATCCTGCAAATATTCGCTGCAATACCAACATGATCATCCGGTATGCGCTGTGCAGCCCAAACACCTCCGATATTCTCAGAACCCTCACCAAGTATCTCCATATGCCATACTTCATTTGGATCAGCAATAGTTATGCACTCACCACCATCAGCATAACCGTAGTCTTTAATTAATTTGCCCATAAGTTTTATTGCTTCTCTTGCTGTAGTGCATCGTTGAAGGGCAACTCTTTCCAATTCCTCAATTAAAAACAATCCTTCTTTATTTCGTAGTTCCCTGCGACCACCAAATGTTGTCTCGCCAATAGCAAGCTGCTTTTCATTTAAACATGGATATGCAGTGTTTAAATAAGCATAAGTCTTTTCTACTTCAGGAATTTCTCCTTTTTTCTCAACATTTTCATCACTCCATGCACTGCTTGTATGCATCGTTCCCCAATTTACAGGATGTTTTGTACCAGACTCATATTCCTTTGCAGGAACAAATTCCAGCCACGTCCTGTAATATGCGTCACATGTATGACTTGTCATTACAGAGCCATCAGTACTGGCATCTTTTCCCACCATAATACTAGTACAACTCTCTTTCAATAAGTTATTTTCTTCCTGTGCAGGAAGATTGTAAATCAAAAATGTTGATATTAGAAAAATCAGCACTCCCTTTTGTTTAAAATTATTTCTTTTCATTTTCCGGAATTTAATTAAGAATAAGAATTTAACCCGAAAAATTCATAAATTCTATGAATTTTTCTGTTGACGTAGGAATAATCAATAGTTAAAAAGTCCTCAACTATTGATTTTCCCCAGTCAGGTTAAAAAGAAATTCAGGAATTCGTGAAAAAAAAGCTCTGTTTATGGAATATATCCTACTTTTGAGCACATAATTTAACTCCACCTAAATATTATTTTTATATGGAAAGCAAGAAATCAATAGTGAAACATATTCCCAATCTTATCACATCATTAAATTTAGTCTGTGGATTACTAAGTATTATAATGATG
>JAGGXD010000178.1 GCA_021163295.1 Bacteroidales bacterium | reverse complement strand
CCTACTCACAGTTATACAAACTCTGGTACATATTCTGTTAGCCTGACTGTATCTAAAGGAGGTACTCCACATACAATTACAAAATTGGTTACAGTAACTGATCAATTAATTGCATTATTTATTGCTACTCCAAGATCAGGGGCTTTTCCTTTGAGGGTAAATTTTACTGATAAATCGTCGGGGAATCCAACAGCCTGGCAATGGGATTTTGGGGATGGTAAATCATCAACTGATCAGAATCCAACACACACTTATAATTCTACAGGAAATTATAATGTTAAATTAACAGTGTTGAAAGATATATATACGGATGCTACAGATGGTACATTTACCATCGTTGTAAATGATCCTACTTTTTATATACGGGGGAATATAAAAGATGCAATTAGTGGTAACAATATCCAAGGAATAAATGTAGAAGCACAAAACAGTGATGGCACAACTGCTAGTTCGGATGATACCGATTCACAAGGAAATTATGAGTTATGGGTTTCATATGAATGGACTGGGAAAGTATATGCATATGGAGGAGAAAATTATTCCGATAATTGGTTGAATTTTGGAAATCCGATTATTTCGAATCAGGAAAATAAAAATATGCTTTTAGAACCAGTGACATTGGATATTGTTAAAACTCAAAAACCAAATCTATTTTATGAATTTAAAGTAGAAGGTACTCCATGGGGAACACTCTATGAATGGGATATGGATAATGATGGTTTTGTTGACTATCAGTATCAATCTCATTTGGGTGTTGTTAATCATCAATACCAATGCGAAATTGGTAGCATTAGAAATTATACAGTAAATCTAACTGTTACTGCTGGAGGTAGCATATATAAGGTAACCGAACCCGTTTCTGTTCCGGCATGCTCTCATGTAAATTCTGCATTAGCCTTTGCCGAAACTGATTGTAATGTGTTTGGAATGTGGGGTAATTATACTTCCTCAGCAAGTACAAAAATCAGTAAAATAGAAGATTTATCATATCCAAGTTCAGAAGTATATCGTGTTAAAATTAATTGGGAAAGGGATAGAATATACGATAGCGAAAATTGTAATATAGGAGATTGTAAAGCTAATAGTCATAGTATATTTGATAATAATTGTAGAGTTTTTGATGACTTTCACTCCTATACAGTGGGACATTATTCGATTTCCTTAACCCACATTGCTTAAAATCACAAGTAAAATAAAAAAATCTGTTGATAACCCAATAATTTATCAACAATTTTAAAATCTTAATTTCGTACTCTGCACAATATCAGCATTTTGCATTTATAGCATTTTCGATATTCCTAATGTAGACCTACCTGATAACTTGACATACAAAGAGTTAAAATGTAATATTGTGTTATGTTTATCAAGCCACTTGTTAAATATAACAAAACCACGAAACAGCGATATAATATATATCAGCTCTGTGAAAGTTTTCGCCTTGATGATAGGGTCAGGCATCGTATTATTATTGGACTTGGTAAGCTTGATGAACTGCCTTCCGAAGAACAAAAAAAACATTTGGGTAAACGAATAGAAGAACTTCTTACGGGATCAATAAACCGTTTACCATTACTTCCTGTAGATGAAAAAGTTGAGAAACTTGCCTATTATTACTACGTAGAAATTAAAAAAAAGCATCGCTATGACTTAGGCGAAGCTGGAAAAGACTTGCAAACAGTAGATTTATCTACGATAAAAAACAAAGATGCTCGAGAAATAGGTGCAGAGTGGCTTTGCAAACAAGCTTTTGACCAGTTGGATATTACTGGTTTTTTACGTCAGAAAAAATGGTCGGAAGAAAATATTTCTCTGGCAGCTACACATATAATAAGCAGGGCTGTATATCCTGCATCAGAATTTAAGACAGTATCTTTTATCAGGGAAAACTCAGCTATTTGTGAGATAACCGGCTACGATAAAGATAAAATTACAAAAGATAAGTTGTATAAAATATCACACAATTTATATTCAGTAAAAGATGAATTAGAAAGCTATTTATCAAAACGAACCAATGAATTGTTTGATTTAGAGGATAAAATAATCCTCTATGATTTGACAAATACTTATTTTGAAGGTCGAATGAAAAACAGCAAATTGGCTAAATTCGGCAGGAGTAAAGAAAAACGCAAAGATGCCAGGTTAATAGTTTTGGCTGTAGTTATAAACAGAGAGGGTTTTTTGAAATACTCGAATATCTTTGAAGGTAATATGACTGACAGTAAGACATTGGAAACAATAGTAGATGCTCTTAGCAATCAAACTTCATTTACTGATAGAAAGCCGATAGTAGTAATAGATGCAGGAATAGCAACTGATGAAAATTTGAAACTGCTCAAAAAAAAGCATTATGACTATATGTGTGTGTCGCGTTCTAATCTCAAAGAATATTATGCTGATACAGATAGCACGCCTGTAGAAATAAAAGATAAAAGAAAACAGCCCATAGAATTAATGAAAGTAAAAACCGATGAAGAAGATGGAGATAATTATTTGTGGGTTAAGAGTAAAGCAAAAGCCCTGAAAGAAAACAGCATGAACGGCTTGTTGTCTCAACGTTTCGAAGAAGGAGTACAAAGCATCAGCGAAGGCATAAACAAAAAAGGAGGCACTAAAAAGCTTGATAAAGTATATGAAAGAATAGGACGATTAAAACAAAAATATCCTTCTGTTCATAAGTATTATGACATTACTGTTAGTGATAATGGTAAAGGAACAGCCACAAGAATATCATGTGAACACAAAAAAGGAGAAGACCACGACAAAAAAGCCGGAATATATTTTTTGAGAACCACATTAGATGAAAATGACGAAAAAACATTTTGGGCTATTTACAATATAATCAGAGAGATAGAATACACATTCAGGGTATTAAAAACTGATCTGGATTTACGACCGATTTATCATAAAACAGATGATGCTGCAATGGCTCACTTGCATCTTGGAATACTTGCATATTGGCTTGTTGCAACTATTCGGTATCAATTAAAACAAAAAGGATATAAGCACGAGTGGAGAGAAATTGTTCGCATTATGAACACACAAAAATGCGTTACCACAACAGTAGAAAACATAAAAGAGGAAACAATATCTGTACGTCAATGCACAGAACCTACACAACAGGTTAGACAGATATACAATCTGATGAATTATAAATATGTTCCCTTCCACAAAAAAAAATCTGTAGTACTACCTGCAGAAATTAACAAAAATGATACTTCTTAAAATCAGAAGGTTGCAAATCAATTGCTGCAATGTGGGTTAAGAAAGTAGTAAGGATAAATAAAATGGCAGATAAAGAGCTCAAATCTCTTCTTACAAATGGTGCATATGCAGCAATACGTTATGATGGCCAAATAAGGCAGTATTTTCTTGACTTTGACAGCTATTTAATCTATTCTTCTGTACCACAGCTACATACAAAAAGATGTTTCCCACTACATCGTGCAACTGTCACCACGATGAGTTCTTTGTCTTAGTGCGTACCGCACCAT
>JAGGXD010000135.1 GCA_021163295.1 Bacteroidales bacterium | reverse complement strand
TTATAAAGAATCAAATTATGGTGATGCTCTTTACTTTTGTCGGTGTGGAATTGAAAATATATCGAATCGATTATGGATTAGATTTAGTAAAAAATATAAAACAGAATTTAGCGTTGTAATTAAATTACCGAATTCAGCACCCGACCTTATGTCAGTTGTAAGTTCTTTAAATAAGTTTATTAAAAAGTTGGGTAATAATAGCAATAATAGTAATTATAAAGTTGTTACAGATATTTTTGATTATTTAATTGGCCTCCAAAAAAATAGCAATATTATTTGGGAGTATTTAAATAAAGGAACACATGAAGAACCAGATAAAGATGAATTTGATCAATTAATAGTATCCCAAATAATTAATAAACTTACTGAGCTTGATAATTTCGTTAAGCGTAAATAATTAATTAAATTGGGTTAACAAAGTAATTAAGCTAACCCGAAGGGCTCTGTGCAAATCAAGATAACATCAGTTATTTTAAAATTCCGAACGTTCGATGTGCTGTAATCTTCAAACAGCTTATTACCAAAAGTTATCTATATAAATTTCACAAGAGGTTAAGATGGGAATAAAAATATTTCACACTGCAGATCTGCATCTGGGAATGCGTTTTGCAGGATACCCGGATGTTCAGGATGAACTTATCAATGCGAGGTATGAAACACTTGAAAATATGGTTAAGGTAGCCAACCAGGAAAGTTGTACTCTTTTTGTTATGGCCGGTGATTTGTTTGACCGGACAACGCTTAATGTCAAAGATATTTCTAGGGCTGCCAGGGCTCTTAATGAGTTTGAGGGTGAACTAGTCATTGTATTGCCTGGTAATCATGATTATTATACCCATGACAGCAAACTATGGAATGAATTCTCTAAACATGCAGGTGACCGTGTTTTAATTCTAAAAAATCCTGATATATATGACCTTAATAAATATCATTTGAAAATTAAAATTTATGCTGCACCATGTAGTGCTAAACATTCGAGTGAGAATATGATTGGGTGGATCAATTCCAGGGAAAGCATTGAAAATGATTCAATAAAAATTGGTTTTGTCCATGGAAGCCTTGAAGGGGTTTCTCCTGATTTTAACAAAACATATTATCCTATGACGCAAAAGGAATTTGAATCTTCCGGTCTTGACCTGTGGCTACTTGGTCATACTCATTTACCGTGGTCTGAAAATCCAGATAAAAACTCCAGAATTCTCATTCCCGGGACTCCTGAGCCTGATGGGTTTGATTGCAAACACGAAGGCAGTGCCTTTATCATTGACTTGGAATCTTCTTCGAAAATGAAAGTGCAAAAAGTGAGTACAGGGAAATACCGTTTTTTTATTGACCAGATTGTGTTGAATGACGATAATGCCATTGCTTCAATGAAGCAAAAATATACTGGTGATGAATATAGCAATGTGGTGTTACGCCTTATTTTGAAGGGGAGATTAAGGAAGGAAGAGTTAGACAGGGTCGAAGAAGCCTTAAACTCAATAAATGATAATGTGTTGCTTCTTCAAACAGTTGAAGATAAATTGTATGAGTCAATTACATCTGATCTTATTAACAGTAAATTTACAGAAAATTCATTTCCACATCAGCTTCTTTCATCCCTGCTTAAGGAGAAGGAAGAGATCTCTTTTAAATCACTACAAAAAGCCTATGACATAATAAGGGAAGTACGCAATGAAACTTAAGAGCATACAGTTAAAACCATTTGCTGGAATTTCAAATAAAAAAGTTAAATTTTATCCAGGGCTTACAGTCATACTTGGCCCTAATGAGGCAGGTAAATCTACTTTGTTAAATGCTTTAAAATGCGCCCTTTTCACCGAGGTTGAATTAACAAAGGCGAGATTTAACAAATTGATGAAAGAATACATGCCGGTTAAAGGTGGAGATACGATTCGAGTTTATCTTGAATTTCGAGCAAAAGGAAAAGACTACTTTCTTGAAAAAACATGGAAGCCCGGAAACAGGAAAGGTTTGTCAATTCTTAAATCTCCCGATCAGGGGGAATTTACTATAGACGGAGAGGTATCCAGAATGATAGATGAACTTCTTCCTGCCCATCAGGGTACAGTAAACAATATATTATTGACCTGGCAGTCTTCACTGGATAAAACAATGGATATATTACACTATGAAGATGTAAATATCAGGCCGGATCTGGGAACTATTTTAAGGTCCTCAATTATGGAAACAGACGGAGTATCAGTAGAAAAATTAAGATTAAGGCTTGATCAGGAATATGAAGATTATTTTCAGCATTGGGATATAGAAAAAAGAGCACCTGAAAATGGTCGGGGCATAAATAATCCTTATAAAAAAGGTGTAGGAAAGATACTAAAAGCCTACTATGAAAAAGAAGAAATTAAAAATAATTATGAGGAAGCAGATAAAATAGAAATAGAAATTGATGAAATAAATAAAAAGATTCAGGATAAAGAAAGTACGCAAAATAAAATTAAAGATGAATTAAATCAATATAAGGGTATAAAATCCCAAATACAGGAGAGACAGCAGATAGAAAATGATTTAAGAATTATTGAACATGAAACAGAAGAGATAAGAAAGATTAACAAAGAATGGCCGATTAAAGAAAACTGGCTGTCAAAGGAAGCTGACCCCGGAGTTAAAAAAATAGAAGAAAAGAAGAAAAAAATCGAAAAAGAAGCACTTGATGCCCGCCAGAATCAGGAAAACAAAGAATTTCGCAAATGGTTTAAAGATCTGCAGCAGCTTCATAAAAAGTTAGAAGATGCTA
>JAGGXD010000027.1 GCA_021163295.1 Bacteroidales bacterium | reverse complement strand
TTATCAGGTTGATACCAATTACATTTTTCCTGATAGTTTTTATTCTTTTTCTTGGCTTTAAGTCAACAAGAGGTGTTATACTTCCAATGCTTACAGCTGCTTTATCAGTTATCTGGGTGCTTGGTACTATGGTATTATCCGGCTATGAATTATCAATGATTTCAAATATTACACCTATTATATTACTTGCAGTGGGTAGTGCATATACTATTCATGTTATAAACCGTATCAATACAACTTTTGATCAGGACCGCAAAAAGGCATTAACTAAAGCATTAGCGTATATTACCATTCCGGTAATTCTTGCCGCGTTAACCACCATGGTCGGGTTTGTGTCGTTTATATTTGGTGCATATCTTGAAATGATACGTGATTTCGGTCTGTTTACGGCTCTGGGAGTATTCTTTGCCTTGCTTCTCTCTATATTCTTTGTCCCCGCGATAATTTCGGCACTTTCAATGTATAAAAGTGCAAAAAGAATTGAACGTAATGGTAAAAAGAAACACTCAATCTTAAATGATATTATTCTTTCTCCTTTGAATGATTTACTGCATAAGCATCCAAAATATATTTTATCAGTTTGGGGAATAGTAATGCTTGTAAGTATCATAGGTGTTTTCTTTATCCAAAGGGAAGTAAATATGGCAGAATACTTTAAAAAAGATAATCCTACCAGGGTAACCGAAGATATAATGCAAGAAAAATTTGGTGGTTCACAACCTGTTTTTGTTGTATTTCATGGCGATGTGCAAAGCCCTGATGTTTTGCAAATGATGATTAAAACAGAGAACTACATGAAAGAATTCCCGGCAATAGACTTCACACAATCAATTGCCGATCTCGTTGAGGAGATGAATGATGTAATGGGTGAAGGCAAGAAAATACCTGATGTAAGAGCAAAGATTGAGAATCTTTGGTTCTTGTTAGACGGGCAGGATATTATGCCACAATTAGTTTCTGACGAGCTTGACAAAGCAATTATTCAATCAAAACTTGCTTCAAATGATAGTAAAGTATTGAACGATTTTATTGCTTACATGGATGATTTTGTTACCGAAAATTCAACCGATGAATGTGAAATAGAAGTAACCGGTATGCCGTCTGTTTATTCGCAACTGGACAAAAGTCTTATTAATAGCCAAATGAGCAGTCTGGTGATTGCAATATTTATGGTTTTGCTAATTGTAGGTCTGATTTTACGCTCACCTATAAAAGGTGTGTTTGCAGCAATTCCAATTGTTGCTACAATAACTATACTTTTTGGATTTATGGGAGCAACCGGTATTCCTTTAGACGTAGCAACAGTACTTGTGGCAAGTGTGGCACTTGGTATTGGAATTGATTACTCCATTCACATTATCACACACTTTAGTCATGTTTACAAAGAAACAGGTGAATTATACAAATCAATGGAAGAAACCATTCTGATAAGCGGAAAGGCAATAGTAATAAACGTATTATCAGTTGCTACCGGGTTTTTAGTTTTAATATTTTCAGAAATGGTTCCGTTACAAAATTTCGGGATACTGGTTGCCATGAGTATGATTGGTTCAGGGTTGGGAGCTATTACACTGTTACCGGTAATAATAATTCTTTATTACAGAAAAATAGAAAAAATCAAATCTTAATTCATTAACATAAATAGTTATTAAAATGAGAAATTTAAAGTTAACAATAGTAAGTCTGTTTCTTCTTACAGGAGGGATATTAAGTGCAAATGCACAAGATGCAAATACCATTTTAAGGAAAATTGATGATGTAATGTATTCTCCAAAAGATATGACAGGGAAAACAAAAAAGGCTGTTTATCAATTTGAAAAAATTGGAAAATACTGGAATGCGAAAGAAGTAGTATTTATTTACTTACACACCATTTGTCGCTAATGAATATTGAGAAGTATAAACCGGATATGTTTATAAATATTTCACGTCATTCGTGTGGAACATTTGATTTTTTCAAAGCCAAAGAATTGATTGAAACAGGAAGACGGGCTGCAAGAAAAAGTATTAACGATTATAAAACTAAGTTTCTATGATACAAACAGAAAATAGAACAGCAGTAATAAGAGAAAGAATCGAGAAAATCTACAAGTATCTTTACAGGCATAAAGAATACATAAACAGACTAAATGTTTTTCCCGTTCCGGATGGCGATACCGGACTTAATATGACCTTAACCATACAAGGTGCTTTGGCAAACTTGTCGGATTATGAAAAAGAAACAATCTCAACGGGAGAATATTTAAAAGATTTTGCCGAACAGATGCTTATAAACAGCAGAGGGTGCTCAGGCGTGATTCTGTCGCTATATTGCCAGGGTGTTTCACAAGTTATTGTTAATAGTGACTTTTCTAAGGAAAATATATTTGAAGCTCTCGAAAACGGATATCAAAATGCTTACGAAGGCACAGAAAACCCTCGGGAAGGAACTATACTTACTTTAATGCGTGAATTTAAAGAAAAGTATGGTGAACTTATGAAAGAAGAAAATGACACTGTTATTATTATAAAAAAATGTATTCCGTATTTAAAAGAAGTTCTTAAAAAAACTCCGGATATGTTGCCTGTATTAAAACAAGCCGGTGTTGTAGATTCCGGCGGTGCAGGTTTTGTTATTATTCTCCAGGGAATTAACCGAGAGTTAAAAATTAACGAATTAGCTTTTAGCAGTTTACCCGTTTCAATTATCCTTAATATAAATAGAGCAACAAAAAAATACCTTAATGGCAAATTATCAAATTTTAATAAAAATTCCATTGCTGCCTTGCTTCCACATCTGGGCATAGAAAAGTTGCATAATATAAGATTGCATAATATAATTGAAGATGTTAAGAGTTTAATTAACAATCTGCAAAGCAATAGGAACAGGCTTTTAAATAAAAAAGCAATTATTAGTGATTTGAAAGACATGGAAAATTCATGGAATCCGGAAATTAAATTGAAATATTGTACAGAATTTGTTTTAGAAACAAACAAAATATCATCGAAAGAACAAATAAAAGAAATTATTGGCAAATACGGAGACAGCCTGATAATACTTAACAGCGGCGATAAATATAAGGTACATATACATACCCACAAACCTGATTCTGTCTTTAAAGATGTTTCAAAATACGGTGAACTTCTGTTTACCAAAGTAGATGATATGAAAAAACAACACAGAAATTTCATAAGCAGCAATACTATTGATTATGAGAGAGAAAAAAGTGTTTTTTGTATTGTTTCCGGTGAAGGATTTCGTAAAATTCTTAAAGAACTTGGCGCCGATGATGTATTATGCTATGGTAAAAACAAACCGTCTGTTGAACATATTGTTAAAGAGTTAAACAAATTGAGAACAAAAAACATAATCGTTGCCGCCGATGATAAAGATATTTTAATGGCACTCAAATATGCTGCCTCATTGAGTAAATCAAATGTTAATATTGTTGAGTCAAATAATGTCATCTCTCTTATAAGTATGATGATGGGAATTTCAAAAGAATTAGATATTACCACTTTATTTGATTCAATAATGAATAGTCTTAATGATATTCGTTTTTGCGGAATTGCCAGATCTGTCAGAAATACTACCACTGAAAACGGCAAAACAATAAACAAAAATGATTTTTTTACTGTTTATAACGGAAAAATCATTCTTTCAGATAAAAATGTAGAACAACTTATCAATGATACAATTGAAGAACTAATAAAAGAAGAAAGTTTAATAACAATATATAAAGGCATTCCTGTGAAAAAACAGAAAAGCATTATTCCGAAACTGAAAAAATCTTTTCCGGAACTCGATTTTGAGGAATATTATGGCGGCCAATATCAATATCATTATTATATAACCTTTGAATAAATTTTTAAAAATGAATAAGAAAATTTTAATTATCACAGCCGATAATCTTGGTCTTTCAAAAGAGCAAATACACTATCCCGACATAGAAATTTTAAAATTTCCTGTTGTAGTAAATGATAAAGAATATCGCGGAAGTAACGAATACACAGCACAATGGCTAAATGAAAAATATCTGAAAGAAAAAGTTGTTGCAAAAACAACTTCAATTGTAAAAGGAGAGCTCATTGAAATTGCAGAAAAAAATAAAGATAAATACGACCTCATAATTCATGTCGTGATGAGCAGTGTAATGTCAATAGCAACCTTTGCTATTGCTAAAAATGTAAAGGAAATGTATGAAAATACTATCCCGATTATCAATATTGACAGCAGACAAGTTCTATCCGGCGTAGGGAATGTCCTGCTCGGAGTAATTGATATTATTAAAAAGAATAACAATACAGATGATATTGTTAAATTATCACAGGAGGTTATTCAAAATACATTTAACTATTTTGTTATGGCAGACCTGAATTATCTTTATAGGGGAGGCAGAATAGGAAAAGCAAAAGCACTGATGGGTTCTGTTTTACGAATCACTCCAATTCTAGGCCTGATGGGTGACGATGAAGAAGGTCAAGTCATTCCGCTTGGAAAAGGAAGAACTTTCAAACAAGTAAACTCAAAAATTATTGATTTAATAAAAGCTAAAATGGCTGAAAAACCGGTAACCGTCATTAAAAGATTAAATATTACCGGGTTTGGAGATAATGAAGAGGCTTTTTCTGATTTAGAAGAAAAAATAAAAACAATACCATGTGATGATTTTATTATAGGGAAAGCGGATTTTGCCGGTGCTGTTTACTGCGGACCAAAATCATATTCTGTTGCCATATCAATTTAAAAACATAAATTATGAATACTTATTTAATTTATCTAATATGCTTATTATCAGGCTATTTAACAGGTTCAATATTATTTGCCTATATTATTACAAAACTTGTAAAAGGAAAAGATATCCGGGATTTGGGCAATAATAATCCGGGAGCTTATAATACTTTTAAAAGGACAGGCAAATTTTGGGGAATCTTAACCGGATTTTTAGACGGCTTTAAAGCCTTTATTCCTATTATAATTGCCAATCATCTCTTTAATTTATCAACAATTTCTTTAGGGCTTATCGGGGCCGGTGCAATAATCGGACACGGTTATCCACTTTTCTTTAATTTTAAAGGAGGACGTGCTGCCGGAACACTAATGGGAATATATTTATTTTTTATCCCTTATGAACTGCTTGTTTCTTTCATTATTATTCCATTTATAGTTTTTAATCTGATTAAAAGACATCAGGGTTTTTGGACGCCTCTCGGAATAATTACATTAAGTGCTATTACTTGTTTGTTTTTTAATCATACCACAGATGTGAAAATTATTATTTGGGCAACAGGCTTTATCGGGTTATTTTTTAACAGGACCTATCTTCCCATAAGAGTAAAAACGCTATTTAAAAAAGATATTAACTAAAAAATTCTTATAAAATTATGAACATATGAAACAGCCAATAGCATTAGTATTAGGCAGTGGTGGAGCAAGAGGGTTAGCACATATTGGAGTTATCGAAGAGTTTGAAAAACAAGGTTTTGAAATAAGTTCCATAGCAGGTACTTCTATGGGAGCTCTTATAGGAGGACTATACGCGATGGATAAATTGCAGGATTATAAAGAATGGAGTCTGACATTAGATAAAGTAGAAGTATTCAATCTTATTGATTTTACTTTCAGTTCACAAGGTTTAATAAAAGCCGATAGAGTTATTAAGAAAATGAAAACCTTTATTGCCGATAAAAATATTGAAGACCTTAAAATACCCTTTGCCGCGGTTGCAACAGACATAACAAACGAAAAAGAAGTTGTTTTTACAACAGGCAGTGTATATGAAGCTGTGAGAGCATCAATAGCAATTCCTACGGTTTTTACTCCTGTTAAAAAAGATAATGTTTTATTAGTTGACGGAGGTGTTTTAAATCCAACTCCGGCAAATCGTGTTAAACGAATCGGGAATGATATTTTAGTCGCGGTTAATGTATATGCAGATATTCCACACACAAAGGAAAAAAAACAAACTAAAAAACAATTGGAAGTTCAATCTTTTTATGATAAAAACATTAAGAAATTTAAACAAAAACTTAATGAGATAATTCCGAAAAGCAATAAATCGAAATTAGGATATTTCAAACTTCTTAATGCAACTACCAATGCAATGATCCATCAAATTTCAAAAATGACATTGGATATATACAAACCGGATATTTTGGTAGATATTTCAAGACATTCATGTCATACTTTCGATTTTTACAAAGCTGAACAATTGATTGAAATTGGCAGATTCGCAGCAAAAGAAAGTATTGAAAAATATAAAAAACAATTGAAGTATAAATAAAACAGAAAAATGAAATTATGGAATAGTGGACTAATGGGATATAACTACGTCTTATCATGAAGAACATAATATAAATTAGAAATAAGTATGAATAAACTAGCAGAAGGAATAATAAAATTTAGATGGCTGATAATTATTGCTGTTCTTGGATTAACAGTATTTTTCGGTTATCAACTTAAGGATATAAAAATTGATGCAGATGTTATAAATTCATTACCCGATGATGACACAACTGCTGTTTTATATACCGATATAGGTAATAAATATGGCGGGAATACTATGGGAGTAGTTATAATACAAGCAGATAATATATTTAATACTAAAGTATTAGAAGATATAAAGCAAGTAACCGATACTGTTAAATATATTGATGGAATTTCAACAGTAACAAGCCTTACAGATGTTATTGATATTAAAGGAAGTGATTGGGGTATTGAAATAGGCAAGTTAATTGACGAATATGATCTGCCTTCTACACAAGCTCAATTAGATAGCTTAAAGCACCGGGTAATGTCAAAAGAGATGTACAAAGGAAATATTATTTCTGAAGACGGAACATCTACACTGGTAATGTTCACTCTACTCGATGATGCTGACAAACAAGCAGTAGCAAAGGAAATAAAAGAAAAAATTACCAAACTAAATCTCCCGGAAAAAATAAGCTTCGGCGGAATACCAATGATGATGGATGATATATCAACCTTAATGTTGGTAGATATGAGGAATTTAATTCCAATTACATTTATTGTGATAATGATAGTTCTTTTAATAAGTTTCGGGTCTGCCCGTGGAGTTATTTTACCTCTTTTAACAGCAAGTATTTCTACTGTTTGGGTCTTGGGGATTATGCAATTATTAGGTTATAAATTGAATTTAGTTTCAATTAATATGCCCGTCATTTTACTTGCAGTTGGTAGTGCTTATACTATTCATGTTATTAACAGGGTAAATGAGTGTAAGGAAAAAGACAGGAGGAAAGCATTAATTATTGCTTTAACATATATTATTATCCCTGTATTTCTATCAGGAATTACTACTGCCTTTGGTTTTATTTCATTTGTTTTTGGAGCATATCTTACCATGATTAGTGATTTTGGAATGTTTACTTCTGTTGGTGTATTAATCGCATTATCAATTTCTGTTGTATTTGTTCCTGCTATTGTCTCTGCATTTTCAATGTTCAAATCTCAAAAAGCTATAAAGAGACAAATGAAATCAGAAGATACTATTATGGGCAAAATGTTACTTACCCCTTTTTCTAATTTAATTGTTAAGCATCCTAAATATATTACTGTAATCTGGATTGCTGTAATGGCAATTAGTATATGGGGAATATTTAATATTAAAACCAGTATTAATATGGCAGAATATTTTCAAAAAAATAATCCTACCAGGGTTATAGAAGAAATCATGCAGAAAAAATTTGGCGGTTCTATACCTGTTTTTGTTGTTTTTAAAGGCGATATGCAAAATCCTGATGTTTTAAAAACAATGATTAAAACAGGAGATTATATGAAAGAATATCCTGATATAACATCTACACAATCGGTTGCAGATTTAATAGAAGAAATGAATGATGTTATGGGCGAAGGTAAAAAAATTCCTGATGAACAAGCAAAAATCGAACAACTATGGTTTCTATTAGACGGGCAAGATATTATGTCGCAATTAGTAACCTATGATTTAGATGAGGGGATAATTCAATCGAAATTTGCTTCTGCCGATAGTAAAGATATGGAGGAATTTGTGGTGTATATGAACGAATATATAAAAGAGAATTCTACTGATGATTGTCAGATAATATTAACAGGCATGCCCTCGGTATATGTAAAATTAAACGATTCGCTAATCCGCAGTCAGTTTAGCAGTTTATCAATAGCTATTTTATTAGTGGTTTTAATTGTAGCACTGATATTGCGTTCTTTTCCAAATGGAATATATGCAGCAGTGTCTATTGTAGCTACCATTATTATTTTATTTGGCTTTATGGGAGTTACAGGCATAGCATTAGATATAGCAACCGTACTCGTGGCAAGTGTTGCTCTCGGTATGGGTATTGATTACTCAATTCATATAATAACTCATTTTTCCAAAAAATTTGATGAAGTTAAAAATATAAACGAGGCGATAAAAGATAGTATAATGATTAGTGGCAAAGCTATCATTATAAATGTATTATCGGTGGCTTCGGGTTTTCTCGTATTAACTTTTTCACATATTGTACCAATACAAAATTTCGGTTTACTTGTTGCATTAAGTATGGTTGGAGCAGGAGTTGGAGCATTAACCCTTTTACCGGTTATTTTAATTCTTGCAAACAGAAAACGAAATTTAATTAAAGATTAGATATATGAATATTTTAAGAAAAAAGGTAAGTGCTATTATTTGTGTCTATAATGAAGAAACAACAATTTGCAATGTAATTAAGTCAGTATCAAAAACAACATTAATTAATGAAATTATTATTGTAAATGATGGCTCTACTGATAAAACAGATGAGATTTTGAAGGACTTAAAAAAACAATTTCCTTTCAGGTATATCGTTCTACAGGAGAATAAAGGCAAAGGCTATGCAATGGCTACCGGGGTTGAAAACGCCCAGGGTGAAATTATTGTTTTTGTTGATGCCGACTTATCAAATCTTTCAGAGAATCATATTAATAAATTAATTGAACCTTTGTTACACGATAATGCAGATATGGTTTTAGGGTTCCCTTCAAAAGCTTTAATTAGTTATAAAATTAATCTGTATAGAAATTTTACCGGTGAGCGTGCATTATTTAAAAAAGAAATAAAACCAATCATCGGCAAAATCAGGTATTCTCAATATGGTGTTGAATGGTTAATTAACCATCATTATAAAGATAATAAAAAAAGAGTTGTAAAAATATATTTGCAAGATTTATACCATCCCTCAAAATATGCTAAGAATGATTCTTTTTTAAAAGCAACTAAAGAGTTATTAATTCAGCATAAGATAATTTTAAAAACAGTAATTCAAAACAACTTAAAAAACAATAAAATCATTAACATTTAAAATTTAAATAAAATGAGAAATTTAAAGTCAACAATAGTAAGTCTGTTTCTTCTTACAGGAGGAATGTTAAGTGCAAGTGCACAAGATGCAAACACAATTTTGAAGAAAATAGACGATGTAATGTATTCTCCCAAAGATATGACCGGGGAAACAAAAATTATTTTAATTGATAAAGCCGGAAAGCAAAAAACACGGGAAGCAAACTTCATTCAGAAAGGAAACGACAAACGTATTTTCCGGTTTACAACCCCTGCATCACAAGCAGGAATTGCAGTTTTATCTTTACCAAACGATGTTATGTATTTGTATTTGCCTGCATTTGGAAAAGAACGCAGAATATCATCATCGGTAAAAAACCAAAACTTTGCGGGAACAGATTTTTCGTACGATGATATGGAATCAAAGCCATATTCCGAAAAATACACTCCAAAACTGATTAATACGGAAGAAGATATTTATATTCTGGAATTAACCCCAAAATCTCCTAAATCAGCATATTCCAGGTTAATTGTTAAAGTTCATAAAACCAATTATTATCCAACTTATATGGAATATTACGATAGAGGAAATAAGAAAACAAAAGTGGCTGTTTATCAATTTGAAAAAATTGGAAAATACTGGAATGCCAAAGAAATCGAAATGACAGATCTTCAAAAGAACCATAAAACAAAAATGTTGATGTCTGATGTTAAATACGATACAGGTTTAACGGATGATGAATTTACTGTTAGAAAATTAAAACAATAAAATGAAACAACCAATATCATTAGTATTATCAGGAGGCGCAGCAAGAGGAATTGCTCATATCGGAGTTATAGAAGAACTTGAAAAACAAGGATTTGAAATAAAATCTATTGCCGGAAATTCAATGGGAGCTTTTATTGGCGCAATGTATGCAATGGATAAATTGCAGGAATATAAAAAATGGATACTGACATTAGATAAAGTAGAAGTATTCAAGCTCATTGATTTTACTTTTAGCTCACAGGGTTTAATAAAAGGTGACAGGGTTTTTAATAAAATGAAAACCTTTTTTCCGGACAAAAATATAGAAGATCTGAAAATACCTTATGTTGCTGTTGCCGCAGACATTACAAATATGAAAGAAGTAGTATTGACAAAAGGCAGTATATACGATGCAGTAAGGGCATCGGTTTCAATCCCTACAATTTTTACACCTGTTAATAAAGGCAACGCGATACTGGTTGATGGAGGGGTTGTTAATCCTATCCCAATAAATCGTGTTAAACGAATTGAAGGCGATATTTTAACAGCTTCTTATGTAAATGCAAATATTCCTTATGATAAGCCTGAGATTTCCAATGAAGACGAAGAAAGAAAAAACTCAGTTTACAAGCAAAAAATCAAAGAATTCAGAAAAAAATTAAATGATATATTGCCGAAAACCAGTAAAGAGCATCTAAATTATTTCACATTAATAAATAAATCAACAAGTTTACTTACACATCATTTGTCGCTAATGAATATTGAGAAGTATAAACCGGATATGTTGATAAATATTTCACGTCATTCAGGAGGAACATTTGATTTCTTCAAAGCCGAAGAATTGATTGAAACAGGCAGACAGGCTGCAAGAAAAAGTATTGAACAATACAACAAAACAATGATTGATAATCAAAAAGATATTTTAACATGAAAACAACAGCAATAATATGTGTATTTAACGAAGAAGCCACAATAAGAAATGTAGTAATAAAAGTTGCCGATTATTTCTTCGATGAAGTTATTGTTATAAACGATGGTTCAAGGGATAAAACCGATGAAATATTGAAAGAAATTAACAAATTTTATGATTTCAAATACATTGTTCTACCTGACAATAAAGGTAAAGGATATGCTATGGCAACCGGCATTGAAAATGCAAACAGTGAAATAATTGTGTTTATTGATGCTGATTTGTCGAATTTGACAGAGGAACATTTTTCGCAATTATTAACTCCGGTATTTAATAAAGAAGCGGATATGGTTCTTGGATTGCCGAGTGAAACTCTTATCAATTACAGTGTAAATCCTTTTAAATCATTGACCGGTGAACGAGTACTGTTAAGGAATGACATTTTAACTATTATTGATAAAATGAAAAATTCAAGATTTGGAGTTGAAATACTGATCAATCTTTATTACCAATCTGAAGGTAAGACAGTAAAATATGTACTCCTTAAAGGCTTAAAACATCCAATAAAATTTGAAAAAGTATCAAAACAACAAGCGGTAAAAGAATTTTTAAAAGCGGGGCATCAAATTGCACTAACTGCTTTTAGAAATTTCGATTTAATAACAAGTTCAGTAAGAAAGAAACTAAAATAAAAATAAGATGAAACAAATAGGTTTAACAGTAATAATAATAGTAATAGTACTTTCGGTAAATTCAAACATTGCCAAGGCACAAGACGACGGCAATAAAATGAAATTGTCCGGCGAATTATTAACAGACCAGCGTTTTTTGCTTGAAGACCCAAACGATTGGGCATGGAATGAAAATCGTTTGACGCTGAAACTTAACAGGAAAATTACCGGCAATTCAAGATTTTACAGCGAAGTTTGGTTGCGTAATATCGGCTTGCCAGACATTATTTTTCCGGAAGTCTTATACAATAAAGGGATTGTTGATCCCTACAATCTTGAAGTAAGAGAAGCCTATGTACAATTATTTGGCTTTTTAACTAAAAATCTTGATGTGAAAATCGGTCGACAAAGAATTGCATGGGGTACAGCCGACAAATTAAATCCAACCGACAACTTAAACCCATACGATTTGGAAGATGTTATTGATTTTGGTCGTCACAGAGGGGCTGATGCTATCAGTCTGGATTATTATTTCAATTCAGAATTTTCTTTGCAAGGAGTATTTATACCGTTTTTTCAGCCGGCTAATATGCCTGTCGGAATTTTTGCAAATGCTTTAACTTCTTCGATGGAATTGCCCGGGGGAATGACCCTGATGGAATCTTCAGGCCGAGTACATATGCCGCGATATAACTTATCCGAAAGCTCAACAGCCGGTTTAAAATTTAAAGGTTTTGCAGCCGGTTTTGATTTTTCATTGAGCTATGTTTGGGGAAGAGATGGTATACCAATCAGCACATACAATACTTTTACCCCGGTTGATGCAATGGGTGGAATAAGGATATTTTCACAATTGTCATATTACAGAACACATATTTTCGGAGCTGATTTGGCGGGAAGTATTGGAGGTGTTGGTGTTTGGGCAGAAGCAGCAGCTTTCCTTCCCAAAAACGAAGTTATTATGACCAATAATTTATCTGCCTTGTATCCGATGTCTCCTGTGCCTGTAACTCAGGACACAACAGCTCTCGAAAAAAAGATATATACAAAATTTATCCTCGGAGCCGATTACAATTTTGCAAATGGAGCCTATCTTAATTTTCAATATATGCACGGTTTTATTAACGAAAGAGGAAAAGATGCTCTTAATGATTATTTCTTTGTTCGGTTAGAAAAGAAATTCTTTGAAGATAAACTTAAAATAGCTCCTGTTGGCGGTGGTTTTATTGTTTCTGACTGGAGTGATTTTGGAAATAATTATGCAATAATTTATATTCCCGAAATTTCATATATGGCAACCGACAATGCTGAAATAACATTATCAGCGGCTTTATTTAATGGTAAAGGTGATAATATGTTCGTAAACTTTAAAGATTATAATATGATGATGTTTAAGCTGAAGTATAGTTTTTAAAGATTGATAACACGTATTGTAAACACATTTACAGGGTAAAGACCAATCGAATAATAAAACAGAATGAACCTGCCTGACTTTAGGCAGGTTTTTGTTTTTTATAAAAATCATTGCAATTTGAAAGTATTATATTTGGAGATTGTTGAATAAATATAAGCCTATGAAAAAAAACAACTTGTTAATTCTGATTTTTGTATTAATAACCGGATGCCGGACTGCCGACCCCCCGAAACCTGTTGGTCCTGTTCCATCTAAGAGCCAGATAGCATGGCACCAAATGGAATTCTATGCTTTCGTTCACTTTAATATGAACACTTTTACTGATATGGAATGGGGCTATGGTGATGAATCACCTGACCTGTTCAATCCGGCAGAACTGGATTGTCGCCAGTGGGCCCGTGTATGCAAAGAAGCAGGTATGAAAGGGATCATCCTTACAGCCAAACACCACGATGGTTTTTGCCTGTGGCCCTCACAATATACTGAACATTCGGTGAAGAATTCCACCTGGAAGGATGGAAAAGGAGACGTTGTGAAAGAACTATCAGAAGCGTGTAAGGAATATGGTTTGAAAATGGGATTGTATCTCTCACCGTGGGACAGGAACCATGCTGACTATGGCAAACCGGAATATATTATTTACTACAGGAACCAGCTAAGAGAATTGCTCACAAATTACGGAGATATATTTGAGTTCTGGATCGATGGAGCAAACGGAGGTACCGGAAATTATGGCGGGGCAGATGAGGACAGAAAAGTAGACAGGAAAACATATTACGACTGGCCAAACACTTTTAAAATTGTTCGTGAACTTCAGCCTGATGCAGTGATCTTCAGCGATGCTGGTCCGGATATCCGATGGGTTGGAAACGAACAGGGCTGGGCAAATGAAACTAACTGGTGCCTGTTACGACGTGATGAAGCCTGGCCCGGATGGCCGAGGTATAAAGAACTAAGATCAGGGCATGAGGACGGAACTCATTGGGTGCCGGCAGAAGTTGATGTTTCTATACGACCGGGATGGTATTATCATCCTTCACAGGATGACCAGGTTAAAAGCTTAAATCAATTACTGGATATTTATTACCATTCAGTTGGCAGAAATGCTAATCTTCTCCTGAACTTTCCGGTTGATAACAGGGGACTTATCCATGAGAAGGATGTTGAACAGGTATTGAAACTTGCTGAAGCGCTAAAGGCAGATTTTGCGATAGAACTTGCCGGTGGTAAAAAGGTAACTGCAACAAATACCCGTGGGAATTCCAGTCAATACCAGGCATCCAATGTGAATGACGGGAATGTTGAAACTTACTGGGCTACTGAAAATAATATCACAAATGCTTCCCTGGTGATTGATCTGGGAGAACCGGTTGAATTTAACCGTTTTGTTATCCAGGAATATATTCCGCTTGGGCAACGTGTTCAGGAGTTTACCGTTGAAGCCATGGTGGAAAATAACTGGAAACTGCTTGCATCGAAAACAACGATTGGCTACAAAAGAATTCTGAGACTGCCAACAGTAAAAACTTTCCGTATCCGGATTAGTATTATACAATCAAAAGCTTCTCCGCTTATTTCTAATATTGAACTTTATAATGCTCCGGATTAGTGTTAAAAAAAAACTTTATGAAAAAACAAGAAATATAATTTTGCATTTTTTACATTTTAGATGTTATATTTTTTAAGTTCATAATTGACAGGTGTTTTATACTTTTAACTTTATAACTTTTCACTTTTAAACTGATACATATGAACAGAAAACTTCTTCTCTACACTTTTGTTGCTGCACTTGGCGGCTTACTATTTGGTTTTGACACTGCAGTTATCAATGGTGCCATGCCTTTTTTTAAACAACATTTTGACCTTTCCGGGGCTATGCTGGGCTGGGCAGTCAGCTCAGCTCTTATTGGTTGTATCATAGGAGCCATTGCAATCGGACGTCCGGGCGATGTTTTCGGACGACGACTGATGCTGAAACTGATGGCACTGTTTTTCCTGATCTCGGCTGTTGGTACCGGATTATCTTTCAATCTTACCTTGTTTGTGATTTTCCGGTTTATTGGTGGTTTAGCTATCGGTGGTGCGTCCGTATTGTCACCGGCGTATATTTCGGAAATATCCCCTCCAGCTTATCGGGGCAGATTAACCCTGACATTTCAACTGGCTATTGTTGTTGGTATCCTGGTTGCTTTCTTTTCAGATTATCTGTTACTTAATACAGGTGAGAACAACTGGCGCTGGATGTTCCTGAGTGAATGTATTCCTGCAGTGACTTATTTTTCTCTTCTCTTTTTTGTTGGTAAAAGTCCCCGGTGGCTTGTTAAAAACGGAGAATCGGAAGTTGCAAGGGAAGTTATCAGGGAGGTGAATCCCGATGCTGATATTGATAAAATGCTTGAAGATATTGAATTGTCTTTGAAGCAGGAGACCAGTTCAAAGAAGGCAAGTATACTTCAGAAAAAATATACGCCCCTGGTGCTTATTGCTGTTGCGATTGGATTTTTCAACCAGTTCACCGGTATCAATGTGATAATGTATTATGCTACAGATATTTTCAGATCTGCCGGATTTTCAACCGATTCGGCTATCGGACAAACAGTCATTATCGGACTTACCAACCTGATCTTTACACTCATCGCTATGCAGGTAATTGATCGTTTTGGACGAAAATCCATGTTATTAGTTGGCTCTTTGGGAATGACCGTTTTCCTGGGACTTTTCTCCTGGGCTTATATAAGCGGCGGGGTTCAGAATTATATCATGCTGATAAGTCTGATTGGCTTTATTGCATTTTTTGCTTCTTCGCAGGGAGCAGTTATTTGGGTCTTGCTTGCTGAGATGTTTCCTAATAAGGTTCGTGCCAGGGGAACAGCCATTGGTTCGTTTTCCCACTGGTTTTTTAACGGAGTAACATCTTTCCTTTTCCCGGTAGTTGCTGCATGGTTCAGTGGCGGGAAAGGGATTGGTTATATTTTCGGTTTTTATGCACTTGTTACATTTCTGAGTTTCTTCTACTTTAAAAAGTACCTGATTGAAACAAAAGGCAAATCACTTGAAGAACTTGAAAAAATGGTTCTCAAATAATGGAATAGTGGAATAAGTGGAATAATGGAATGATGGAAAGAAAGGAAAATAATTTCTGGAATAAATTTAAAATTTCGAATATCAAATGAAAAATAATAATGTTAAGTACGATTTACAGGAAAGATTAATAGATTTTGCAATTGATATCATCCTTCTTGTTGAATCTCTTCCAAACACAAAGTCTGCAAATCACATTGGAGGACAGGTTCTTCGTTCCGGAACATCTCCTGCATTCAATTATGGGGAAGCACAAAGTGCAGAATCAAGACGTGATTTTATCCATAAAATGAAGATATGCTTAAAAGAATTGCGGGAAACTCAGGTCGGTCTAAAAATGATTCATCGTTTAAAGATTGCTAAATCTCAACAAGAAGTTGACTGTTTGCTTAAAGAATGTGGTGAATTAGTTTCCATCTTTGTTAAATCAATTGAAACAGCAGAACGGAACAAAACGGTTGTAACGCAAAAACAACTTTAACATTTTTTATTTAACATTCGATATTTATTATTTAAATCGTGAATTTTCAAGTATTAATCTATATTCCAATATGACTAAGTATTATTCCAAAGGATTATTACTATTGCTATTTCTGGTTTCCTTGCTTGTAACAACATGCTGGCAAGAGGGAACAACTGATGTAACAGAACCGGGTATATTTACCTCAGGTGTTGAAGGACCTGCTGTCGATCAGGAAGGGAATTTGTATGCTGTGAATTATGAAAAGCAGGGTACTATCGGAAAAATTTCTCCGGATGGTTTTTCTGAATTGTTCGTTGAACTACCTGAGGGAAGCATTGGTAACGGGATCAGGTTTGGTAGCAGGGGCAGTATGTTTGTGGCAGATTATACCGGGCACAATATACTGAAAGTTGATATGGATACCAGGAAGGTTTTAGTCTATGCCAATGAACCGGAAATGAACCAGCCTAATGATCTGGCGATTGATGGGGAAGGTCGTTTATATGCAAGTGATCCAAACTGGAATGATTCCACAGGGATGCTATGGCGAATTGATCAGAATGGATCTATGTTTTTGCTTGAAAAAAATATGGGAACAACAAATGGCGTGGAGGTTAGTGCAGATGAAGAGCATTTGTATGTTAATGAAAGTATTCAGCGTAAAATCTGGATCTATGATCTTGATGATTCCGGCAATATCAGTAACAAAAGGTTGTTCTTTCAGTTTGAAGATTATGGTCTTGATGGTATGCGTTGCGATATGGAAGGCAACCTTTATGTTGCCCGTTTTGGAAAAGGAACAATTGTTATTCTGTCACCGGAAGGAGAGGTGCTGAAAGAAATAGAATTGCAGGGTAAAAATGTAACCAATATTGCTTTTGGCGGACCTGATGGTAAAACCTGTTTTATGACTATTGCCGACCGGGGTTGTATCGAAACATTCAGGGTAAACGTTCCCGGAAGGGCATATGATATGATGATGGCAGGAATAAAATAATTTATGCAAAACTTACCTGATCCAGGCTCAGGTTCTGATGAGCTATAGATAGCAGACTTCGTGTACTTACATCATAGGGACATGCTTCTTCACAATAGCCCTGGCATTCCTTGCAGACATCTGCATTTTTACCCGGAATTTTTGCATAAAGTTGCATGGCTTCTTTTTCCAGTTTTTTATTCTGGAAATAGTAATTGTACCGCATAATGGTATTTACAGGCAGATGATGAGGGCATGCTTTTTCGCACTCATTACACCCGATACGGCAGTTCAGTGTTCCAAAATGTTCTGTGTATTTTTCCAGAAGGGATGCCTGTGTTGGTTGTAATATTTGCCCGGATAACTTCAAGTATGGATTGATAGCAGTAAGATTCGGTATATCCAGGCAAACAGTATGTGCCTGCGGATTTGACAGGACAAACAAAGTAGCAGCATCAATTAATTCTTCCTCTGTAGTCATACCATATTTTTCAAAATAGGATTTTGCTTTTCCGGCCCGTTCTTTATAACGATCGCGGTAGGCATAATATCCTTCACCGGGATCTTTTTCCTGATCCTCAAGGTTTTTTACATACTTATCCAGGATATTATAAATAACAACCGGATTGGATTTTATTATAATTGTTCCAATGTTTTTTTCTTCACAAGCTGCCAATATCTTATCTGCTATTGGTGCATTAACAAAGTTGTAGGCCATCTGAATTACATCAAATCGTCCATCATCAACCGCTGCCATCAGGACCTTATCAAGTGATTCTTCAGGTGCCATATACCAGGAATTCCCATGACATGAAACACCTGTGAATTTTACTCTGCCCTCTGCTTTCATCTGCTCCACTCCTGCATGGAACGCTTCATCTTTTATGATTCGTGTGTTTTCTGCACTGTGTATCCCAACACAATCAATATAGTCTGTTCCTAATCGTTCAAGTGCACCTCTGATCCGCTCCACTACTTTTTCTTTACTTTCGAAATTTGTTTCTGTATAGATCTTTGACATAATAAATATTTTCTTCCGGTCAAACTCTGGGAGTACTCTCCCGATAAGACGTTCGTTATTACCGTTACCGTAGTCTGCGCCTGTATCAATATAATTCACTCCTGATTTTAACAAAGCCCTCAGAACTGCTTCACTTCTTGGTGAGCCCGAACCGATATCAGAGACTTTAAACCCGGTTCTGCCAAAAGTGCTATAGTTTTTTATTTTTAAAATTTCTTGCGGTTCTTTAGTATCCTGATTAGGGAGAATAGTGCTTTTACCCAATATAGGTGCACACATTAGTGCCAAAGATGAATTCTTAATAAAATTGCGACGGTTTGTTTTTTTCCGGTTCATAGGTTTCAGTTTTAAAACGTGTTTCAATGTAATGAAAAATCCTGATTAATTAACAATTTGAAATTTCGACAATCTTAGGTATATTTAGAGATAATTTAAGTATGATAGAATTTATAAATATTATAACACTAAACTATTATGGCAACAACAAGAAGAAATTTTCTAACAAGCCTTGCTCTGGCAGGTGCAGGTATTTCAACATTATCAGCAAAAACTGTAATAGCTGATGAAAAAAAGTCTATTAAAAATCTTTCTTCAGGGAAACCAAATCCTATTGGTGTATCAACATACTCATTCTGGCAGTTTAACGGACCTAAAAAAGATGCGTTAATTGAAGATTGTATTGACAAGGCAGCCCGGATGGGTTTTGATGGTGTTGAGATATTACTCGTGCAAATGATATCCGAGGATAATGCATATCTTCAGAAACTGAAGCGCAGAGCTTTTCATAGCGGACTTGATTTGATGGGCTTTTCAACACACCAGGGGTTTTTATCTCCTGAAAAGGAGTACCGGGATAAGAACATAGAAAAGACAATTTACCAGATTGAACTTGCTTATAAACTTGGTATTCCAACAATGCGCCTGAATACCGGACGATGGGGTACAACAAAGTCGTTTGATGTATTGATGGAAAATAAGGGAATTGAACCGCGTTTGGAAGGATATATAGATGATGATGGCTTTAAATGGGTGATCGATTCAATTGAGAAATGTATTCCGAAAGCAAAAGAATGCGGGGTGGTATTGGGACTCGAGAATCACTGGGGACTGGGAAGAACTGCAGAAGGAGTTTTACGGATAGTTAACGAAATTGATTCCCCCTGGTTACAGGTAACTGCAGATACAGGTAATTTCCTGGAGGATCAATATACACAGTTTGATCAGATTGCTCCGTATGCAATGCTTGTACAGGCAAAGACATATTTTGGAGGAGGGAAATGGTACACCCTGGATATTGATTATAATAAAGTTGCCGGTATCCTGAAAAAACATAATTACAAAGGGTATATTTCACTGGAGTTCGAAGGGCAGGAATCACCTGAAACGGCTGTCCCAAAAAGTCTGGAATTGTTAAAGAGTTGTTTTTCAGGTTGATATTGAAAACAAATAAATACTGAATGCAGCAGAATTACCAGTATCACTTTTTCTTGTTTCAGGGAGTATTTTGGCTCTGTTTTAATTGCTAAATTTGCAGTCTGCAATAGTTTTTAAAAGATTATTTGGTAAAAAAAAGATAATCTAAAAATGAACTGACTGGTTTTTTTCAATCTTAATAAAGAATGTTATGAGTGAACAAATGGATAATTCAAAATACAGAAAATCAAAGCTGAAAGAGCTGATCTTAAAACTTCATAAAGGAGAATCACAGGAAAGTGTTAAACAGGAGCTTCTAAAAAGCCTGAGCAATATTCCTTACGGAGAAGTAGTTGAAGTTGAACAGGAACTTATTGAAGAGGGACTTCCTGAAGAGGAAATTTTAAAACTTTGTGATGCTCATTCAGCAGTATTACAGGGAAATATTGATCTGTCTGAATCCCTACAGATACCATCGGGTCATCCTGTTGATACACTGATACAGGAAAATAAAGAATTGCTTATAGTTACCGGACAGGCTTCTAAGCTTATTAATTCCTTTCAAGGTATAGAGGAAAATGAATTGGACCAGAAAATACTTGAATTAACAGGTTTGTTTAACAATTTAATGGATGTTGACAAACATTATCAACGTAAAGAGTATCTTATATTTCCATATATGGAACAAAAAGGAGTTACAGGACCACCCAAGGTAATGTGGGGTAAACATGATGAGATAAGAGAGTTGCTGAAAGGAAGTATCGAAATACTTAAAACCCCGGGTATATCAAAAGATGAAATTATTGCTTCCGCAGAAATAGTATTAACCCCATCACTAAAAGGTGTTTCGGAAATGGTTATTAAAGAGGAAGAGATTTTATTTCCAATGGCTTTAGATATGTTATCTGAGGCCGACTGGTGGGAGATACAAAAACAATCAATGGAAATTGGCTATTGTCTGTACGATCCCCAAACAGATTGGAAACCGGAAGGAATTAAAGAAGAAAGTATTGATGAAAGCCAGAAGCATGGTGATAGCATTAATTTGCCTTCAGGCAGTTTTACTACTGAAGAGATTTTGAGTATTCTAAATACAATGCCTGTTGATATAACTTTTGTTGATAAAAATGATAAAGTGAAATACTTCTCTCAGAGCAGGGAGCGGATTTTCCAAAGAAACAGAGCTATAATAAATCGTGATGTCCGGCATTGTCATCCACCGGCAAGTGCTCATATTGTGGATAAAATCCTTGATGATTTTAAAAAAGGCAAACAAGAACGGGCGCCTTTCTGGATAAACATGGATGGACGGTTAATTCATATTGAATATTTCGCATTACGCAATGATAAAGGTGAATACGTTGGCACTCTTGAAGTTTCGCAGGATCTGACTGAATACAGGAAGCTGGAAGGAGAGCAAAGAATATTATCATATAAATAAACTGATATGGAAACAAGTGATAAACTTATTATAACTCCAAAAACAAAAATTTTGGAGCTGATTGAATCATATCCTCCATTGGAGGAAATATTAATTGAATATGCACCTGCTTTTAAAAAGCTGAAAAACCCTGTGCTAAGAAAAACAGTTGGCAGAATAGCAACAATACAACAAGCAGCAGCTATTGGAAATGTAAAGGTTGAAGATCTGATTAACCGGCTAAGACAGGAAGTTGGACAGGATTTGTTTACAGATGGCAAGGAACACAATTACGTTACAAAAAGACCGGATTGGTATGTTGCGGAAAAGGTGAAAACAGTTTTTGATATCAGAGAAATGCTGGAGAGGGGTGAGCGCCCTGTTGATCAGGCTATTACTGATTTGCAGAAACTAAAGAAAGATGAAATATATAAACTGGTTGCTCCTTTTTTGCCTGCACCATTGATAGACAAAGCATCAAGTCTGAATATCGATCATTGGGTAGATAAAACAGGTGATGAAGAATTTATAATATACTTTATTCGAAGCTAAAAGTTGAAACGTTCAAAAGGCAATTGCCAAAGTTAGTCATGTACTAAGATTCTTTCTTCTCTTTTTCGTCCAAAAGTTTCTCAAAAAGCTTTTGATATTTCTCTGATAATTCAAGATTTTTTTTGTGTAGTTGATTTATCTCTCTCAGTAACTCAAAATTTTCATTTCTGATTATTTGTAACTCGTTATATTTATTATTATACGACCCTGCATCCTCATTCACTTTTTCAAATTTACCATTTTTCAACCACATCTCACCCGTACCATTAATGAACCAGTTGGCATTTAAGGAAGGCCAATAGTCAAGTATTTGCTTTACTATTTTTAAACCTACAAGGTTTGTCCCTCGTGCCAGATTATTAACCTGCTGTTTTGTAACTCCCCAAGCCTTAGCAAGCTTAGTTTGAGATGTCCCCGTTGTTTCCAAAACTTTATTAAACCTTTGATTTAATGACATAATATGATTTTTTTAAAAAAAAAGTTAATATATTACTTGACCTTAGTCAATTAATTACTTTACTTTGCAATATCAATTTAAGACTTTAAATCCATTTTTTCAACTATGAGTAAAAAAATTACTGAAAAATTAACATTTAAAAAATACTATGAAAAACTGGGTAAGGAGAATCCCCAGATAAAATTACGGAACCGTATCTTAAAGGAATGTGGGATCACCAAAGCTACATTTTATAAATGGTTAAATGGCGAAACCAACAATGTTCCCAAACTCGCCACAGAAAAAATATCTGAATTGACCGGGATTCCTGTTGAATATCTGTTTCCTGATCAATAACCGGTATCGTATAATTTATTAATGCACAGGAATGCTTGAAGAAATATGGAAGAAAAATACGACTTAAGTAGAATAATAAAAAATGGGGAAATGACAGATCGTTGGCTAAATGTACTTATAATAATAATTATAATGACCTGGATTCTTTTAAGCCTTATTTTTTTAGTCAGGGATATTCAGATAGGACAAGAAATTAAGGTGTTTAAAGCAGAAATGGAACAATTTTAATGTATGACTTGGCTCTGTTCTAATTTGTGTATCTTAACTAAACTCATTACTGTCCGGTTATAAGTTGAACAGTTTCAATTTTAGCCGTTAGTCTCGTAGAGACTTTTTGATAATAGGCAGCCTTTTAGTTACTCAACTCACACAGGCCATCTCACAACCTGTTCGTGAGGTTTGAACTCCTGCGTAGTTCAAACGGGATGAATAATAATTGTTAATTCTTTGTATCAGACATTAAAATGCCTGCCTATTATCTTTCAGTCCCTGCCGGGACGAAAAGAAGGCGTTGCCCTATGTTATTGCTGGTACCCCTTGGAACGATAGTATAAAATTCCTAATGCCTTGAAAAAAATTTGCGCTACATATTTCATAATAGAGCCTATGACTTACGTTATTATTTATTTGTAAAGTTTAAATGAAAGGTTACTTTTACCGGCTTAAAAAGAGAATATCATGAAACCCATAAAAAATATAGCATTAGTAGCCCATGACAATAGAAAAAAAGATTTAATTGAATGGGTTGAGTGGAATTTAAATATACTCGTACCACATAAACTCATCTGTACAGGAACAACGGGGAAATTAGTAGAAGAAACGTTAGAAAGAATAGTTGAAAAAGATCAGAATTTTAAATACACCATTACTAAATTGAAATCAGGGCCGTTAGGAGGAGATCAACAATTAGGTTCATTGATTACAGAAGGTAAAGTTGATTTCATTGTATTTTTTTGGGATCCGATGCAGCCTCAACCCCATGATGTTGATGTTAAGGCTCTATTGAGAATAGCTGTTCTTTATAATATTCCCATGGCTTGTAATCGTTCGACAGCTGATTTCATGATTTCATCGCCTTTAATGAATGAAGAGTATACTCCTGTAATAAAAGATTATTCTAAATATATTAATAGAGAGTTTAGTTTATAATCAAACAACTAAGAAATAGTTCATTTCGAATCAGCGTTGTTTAGGATGTTTTTAATCCAAAAGAATTTTATAACTTTGAATATATTAAGGAATTAAAGTTAAATTATTTGAGTTATGGAAAATTTTGATCATGGGCGAAGAGAGAACAGGGCAATTGAAGGTCAGTACGGTCTTGAATACCTCAATCTGAGAAATCTTAATAATATTTACTGGAATTTAACCACATCCGGGTTATATGAGCAGATTATCCGCCGCAGGGAAGGGATGCTAACTCATTTAGGGCCGGTACTGGTTCGTACAGGTGCTTATACAGGTCGGTCTCCAAATGATAAGTTCATCGTTAAAGAACCAACAACGGAAGATGAAATCTGGTGGAGTTCTGTTAACCGTCCTTTTACTGAAGAGAAATTCGCTCACATATGGCATCGTTTACAGGCTTATTTGCAAGGAAGCGATATTTTTGTTCAGGATTGTTATATAGGTGTTGATGAAAAATACCGTGTGCCATTACGCGTTATTACCGAGTATGCGTGGCATTCTCTTTTTGCCAGAAATATGTTTATCAATATCACAGACCGGGACGAACTAATGAATCATATCCCGGCATATACAATTATTGATCTGCCCAAGTTTCATGCAGTTCCCGAACTGGACGGAACAAATTCCGAAGCCTTTATTTTACTTAATCTGAGTCAAAAGCTAATTCTGATCGGTGGAACCAGCTACGGAGGAGAAATAAAAAAGTCAGCCTTTACATTGATTAACTTTCTGCTTCCTGAGAAAAATGTATTGCCAATGCATTGTAGTGCCAATGTCAGCAAAGAGGGAGATACAGCCCTGTTTTTCGGGCTTTCGGGTACGGGAAAAACCACACTTTCCGCTGATCCCGTGAGAGCGCTTATCGGGGATGATGAGCATGGCTGGAGTGAGCAAGGAATATTTAATTTCGAAGGCGGTTGTTATGCGAAAGTCATCCGCCTTTCAAAAGAAGCTGAACCGGCTATTTATGCCACTACCCGCCGCTTCGGGACAATACTGGAAAACGTATCTATTGATTCATATTCGCGCAAACCAGACCTGGACGATTCTTCATTTACAGAAAACACAAGAGCTTCCTATCCGATAACACATTTAGATAATATTGTCCCTGAAGGGAAAGGTGAGCATCCCAAAAATGTTATTTTCCTTACTGCCGATGCATTCGGAGTGTTACCACCTCTATCAAAATTAACACCCGAACAGGCCATGTACCACTTTCTGCTTGGTTACACTGCAAAAGTTGCCGGAACCGAACGGGATATCACTGAACCACAGGCTACTTTCAGCACTTGTTTCGGAGCGCCGTTTATGCCTCAGCATCCCAGCGTTTATGCAAAATTATTAGGTGAAAAGCTCCAAAAGTACAATGCGACTACCTGGTTAGTGAACACAGGCTGGACAGGAGGTTCATACGGAGTAGGTCACCGGATGTCAATACAGTATACCCGGGCATTGTTAAACAGTGCTTTGGAAGGGAAACTTAATGATGTTAAATTTGAAATCGAACCTATCTTTGGCCTGCATATTCCAATATCCTGTCCGGGTGTGCCATCGGAGATACTGAACCCCGGAAGTACATGGGAAGATAAAGCGGATTATGATGAAAAGGCAAAAGAACTGGCCGGAATGTTCAAGGATAATTTCAAACAATACAAAGATTTCGTTTCGCCTGAAGTGGACAAAGCCGGACCATTGGTATAGTAACTAATCAGAAAATCAATTTCTTTTCGAAACTTAAGCAGATAGAAATTACTGAATGATTTAATTATTTAGTATTTTTAATGCAAAGTCATTTTTATAAGTGAAAAGAAATCAAAATTGAAAACTTGTTACTAGCTAATTATAAATAAATAATAAAAATTATGAAAACAATTATGTTAATATTAATTTCTACTTTGTTTTATTTAAACGGGTTTTGTCAGCAGAATTATTATGTAAATACTGCTGGAAATGATGATACGGGAGATGGTAGTTATAACCTGCCCTGGCAAACTATTCAAAACGGCATGGATCAGTTATCTGCAGGTGATACACTGAATATTATGGCAGGTACCTATAATGAGAAATTATTTGTTGAAGTATCGGGTACTAATGAGAATAAAATTGTTATTAGAAACAATAGCAATGATACTGTAATAATTAGCGGGGCAGATATAATTGACTCAGAGGCTGTAATTGAAATATATAACCAAAGCAATATTACTATTGAAGGGTTATTTATTACGAATAATGAAATGCCTGACTCTAAAGGGATTTTAATTGAGGCAAAATGCAATAATATTACTATTCGGAATAATAAAATTTACAATATTAATTTTTCTAATAACGCAACCGATGTTGTTACTGAAGAAACAAATGCACAACCTTTAATTGTATTTGGTACGGAATCGCTGGATCCGGTTATGAGTTTAATTATTGAAGGAAATAAGATTTACGATTGCCGTACAGGTTACAGTGAAGCTTTAGCAATAAATGGCAATGTTGATGGGTTTGAAGTAGTAAATAATACAGTGCATAATATTACAAATATTGGTATTGATATAATTGGTCACGAAGGAACCAGCCTGCAAAATGACCAGGCACGTAATGGACTTGTTAAAGGAAATACAATCTATAATTGTATATCTGCCTATGCTACCTCGGGAGGTATCTACGTTGATGGAGGGAAAGATCTGGTAATTGAAAACAATGTTAGTTATCACAATGGATATGGTATTGAAATAGGTTGTGAAAACACAGGAAAAACTACTTCTAATGTTGTAGTTAGAGATAATCTGTTTTATGATAATGAAGTTTGTGCTATTGCTATTGGGGGATTTGACTATCCTGATGGTTCAGGGAAAGTTGTTGATTGTGATATATTGAACAATACATGTATGAAAAATGATTTTGCTGTAGATGGGACAGGAGAAATGTATATTACCTACCTTGAGAATGCAAACATAAAAAATAATATATTTTATATTTCCGGACAGAATATTTTTGCTTATGCTGAATTATCCCAGGTAAATCTTGTTATGGATTATAACCTGTTTTATTCTTTATCAGGAAATTTTGAGACAGATTGGAACGGGACACAATATGCTTCCTTTAGCGTTTTTCAAACTGGCACCGGTTCAAATGCAAACTCTCTGTTTTCGGATCCATTGTTAGTTTCAGCCGATGTTTTGTCTGCTGATTTTCATCTTCAGGAAAATTCACCGGCTATTAATGCAGGAGATCCTGATTTTGTTGCCGGTGATACGGAAACAGATTTTTATGGGAATGAGAGAGTATTTGACAACAGAGTGGATTGTGGAGCATATGAATGCCAGACTTCTTCGGAAGTTTCAAAAATAAAAACAGCAGAAGACATAGTTATATTTCCAAATCCCTGTTCAAGTGTTTTGAATGTCAGGTTATTGAATAATAAAACTGCCAAAGGCTATTATTACACTATTATGAATAATCTTGGTCAAACTATAAGCAAAGGAAAAATGGAAAGCAACCAGATTTCCCTGAATGGTTTTTCCAGGGGGAGTTATCAGCTTATAATTCTTGACAGTGAATACCAGCCGGTACATACAGTGGAATTTATTAAAAATTGAAGCTTGGCCTGGCTTTTAGTCCACAAGTCAAACTCTGATCATTCTACCGGTCCCCAGTCTATTAACTTCCCATCTAAAAAGATCAGGTAAGTTGATGGATAAAACCATTCTTCTTTAACCTGTCCGGAGTTAATTCTCCGATTAATTTGATTGGGCCGTCCCCAACTGTCTTCAACCATATTTGTGGTCATGTTCCGCCATATTTTATGATCAAATATCTTCTTTGCTATTTCCCAGCCGTAAGTTTTGCGTAAGTACTCTAACTTGCCGGAAGTTCCGTTTTCAGAGTCTTGTTGATTCAAAAATTCAGGTGGTTTATCAATATAACTCTGATCAGGTTTTATTTTGGATTTTTTTATAAAACCCTGGTTAACTTCAGTTTTAATGTAGTAATATTCATCCATAATATCCACAATAAAAACCCTTGTATCTGCAGGAAGAATTGTTATTACCGAGCTTAAGTTTCCAATATCGGAATATAGCCTGCAACCTGAAGATGTAACGCCGTTACTTTTAAAAGAAGTATCGGTAACCTCGCTTTGAATATTGGTTTTTGTTGAATTCTGTTCAAGCTGATTAAGCTTTCTCTCGAGTTCATTAAATTGCTGGGCATTAAGATTGGCAATAAAAAGAATCCCGATTAAAACGGTAAAAAAGATGTATCGTAACATATATTTAAATTGTTAAGTTAATGATCTGTTTTATTATAAATCAAAAATTATACCAAGAAATATAATTGGAATAGTTTTTGTCAGGAAGATTTTTTATGTATTTTTACTTAAAACAGATTAAGTATTATTACTATGGAAGATAAAATGAAAAAATTTGAAATTAGTGAGAACCTTCAAAAGTCGGTTATGAATATTATGTTTGTGATGCAGGAGAATTACAGTAAATATCCGGAATACAAAACAATAATGATGAACCTGACTACAGTTTCAAAAGAATTAAACCTTATAAGGATAAAGGAGATAACCGGCGATCCTGAAGCTTCTCAGGGTAAATAGAATAATTGAGACTGAAGGGATTAGTTAATGCAGTTGGGGTTACTATTTTACCAAACCTCTTTCTTTTTTAATAGCATCAAACCATCTCTGACGGGGAAAATTACATTTTCAACCCGGGCATCATTATGCACGAGTTCATTAAACTCCATGATCCCTTTCGTGAAGGGGTCATTCATATATTCAGGATCTATCACTTTTCCACCCCATAGAACATTGTCTGCAATTATAAAACCTCCGGGCCTGACTTTCTCAAAAACAAGATTGTAGTATGCAGAGTATTCCCGTTTATCCCCGTCAATAAAAACAAGATCATAAGATCCGGGTAATTCTTTCACAAGATCAAGTGCATTACCGATATAAAGGTTGATTTGTTTCTCAACACCGGCTTTTTTAAAATATGAAAGGATAAAACCTTCTAATTCATCACTTATTTCAATGGTATCCAGCCTGCCGTTTTTTCTTAATCCACGTGCAAGACAAATTGCTGAATATCCGGTAAAAGTTCCTATTTCAAGGATCTTTTCGGGAGCTATTATGTTGCTTATCATTGTGAGAATTGCACCCTGTAAATGCCCGGATACCATGTTTGGATTAACAAACTTAATATGGGTTTTTCTATAAAGGTCTGCTAAAACTTGGTCTTCACTCACTGTGTGAGCAAGAATATATTTCTCCAGGTTTCTATCAGACATTATTACTATTTGTAAGCAAGCATTGAAAGTTGATCAGTATCCAGAATTTCATTAGCAATCTCCATTAGTCCTGAAGCGGTTATCGCTTCAATTTTCCGGTTGATCTCTTCAGGTGTTTCCACCTTTCCGTAAACCAGATAGCTTTTACCGATGGCGAGCATCAAATTTTCGTTGATCTCTGATGACCGCATTAACTGGCCCGTGATTTGCCTTTTAGCCCGTGCCAATTGGATCTCACCAAGTTTTTTAGTTTTTAATTTGTCAAACTCTTTATAGGTGAGGCTTATACTTTTTTCCAGGTTTTTCCTGTCCGTTCCAAAATATATACTGAGCACACCGGTATCGAAGTATGGTGAATAATTAGATTCGATGTTATAAGCATATCCGTTTTTTTCCCTTAGTGAAAGGTTTAACCTGGAATTCAATCCCTGCCCACCTAAAATATTATTTAGCAGATGCAAATCGGTGCGGCGTTTATCGTTCAGATCATATGCCCTGTTCCCGATAATGCAATGTGATTGATAAGTATCTTTATCAATTATATTTATCTCAGGATGGTAATATCCGGCTTTTTTTCTTTGCCAGGTTCTATAAGTGGCAGACACATTACCAAAATATTTTTCAAAATATTTCACCAGCCGGGGGAAGGATAAATTTCCAACTGAACAAACAATTATCTGGTCGGTATTATAGTGTTGCTGAATAAACCGGTTGAGAGTATTTTTACTAAGTTTCCTTAATTTTTCGGGTGTGCCCAGAATGCTTCTTCCGATAGGTGCATTTTTATAGATAAGTTCCTCAAAATCGTCAAATATCTGTTCGCCCGGCTGATCAAGATATGAATTGATCTCTTCAATTATCACCTCTTTTTCCTTCTCAAGTTCCCGTTCGGGAAAAGAGGAATTGAAAACAATATCATTAAAAAGTTCAAAAGCTCTCTGGTAATCATTTTTCATAAATGAAGCATAGATACATGTTTCCTCTTTGCTTGTATAAGCATTAAGTTCACCACCTACGTCTTCCAGCCGGCTTAATATATGAAAAGCTTTTCGTTTTTTTGTTCCCTTAAAGATCATATGCTCAATAAGATGAGCGATACCATGTTCCTCTTCATGCTCATCCCGCGAACCGGTATTAATAATTAAACCTGCATGAGCCACAGGTGATTTAACCGGTTTATGAATTAATTTTATTCCATTGGAGAGAATATATGTTTGATATTCCATTGAGTCCTTTCTTCACTTTATCATTTAGCAAAGATATTATATGTTAAGGATATTGTGATTTAAAAAATCGAAAAAAATGTAATTAGGGAGTATTATAAATATTTTTTTTGAAATAAGGGATTTTTGCTGTATAATTGCACTCCGAAATTGAAGGTGCCATAGCTCAGTTGGTAGAGCACAGGACTGAAAATCCTGGTGTCCCTGGTTCAATTCCAGGTGGCACCACACCACAAAATGAATCCCGCGACAGCGGGATTTTTTATTTTGTGAGCAACAATGAGAAAGCTTGCTTTCGAAATTGGAGCGAATAAAATAAAAGTAATCCGGTAGGATTCATTTTGTGGTGTGTTAAGCTCAAAAAAGGAATCACCGAATCCCGGAGGGATGAGGTAATTCCAGAGCGCTTGCCAGTGAGAAAGCTTGCTTTCGAAACTGGGGCGAATAAAATGAAAGTAATCCGGTAGGATTCGTTTTACCTCAATACCATATCTTCAAATCACGAATCCCTGTAAGTCAATAACTTGCAGGGATTTATTTATTAAGATTGACGATTCCGTTGACGATTTTGAAGACTATCTCATAAGCTACTAGTAATCTGCATTTTGCATACATTAGAAGTCCCATGACTCATTGTCGAACTTAACTCAATTAATAATCTTTCGAGGATATTTTTTTTACTTGTTTAATCCAGATTTTAATATGTTTTTAACTAAATTCAGGAACTTTTAGTTAAAGTACATTGGAGTCAAAATTAAAACTTAGAAATCATGAAAAGTAAAATTCTACGATTATTCCTTGTTATATCGGTTTTATTAATTGGATCTCTTTCAACAAATGCACAAATAAAAAAAGCTCACATTGGCAACTGGAGTTTTGACGCTCCTACTGCACCAGAAGGTTATACTTTCGGAATTGTTGAATTCAAAAAAGATTCTGTGTTTACTACCTTTATGAATTCTGAATATCCATCAACCTTGATAAAAGCAAAAAAGGATTCCATAATATATGAGGCAAATATTGATGGTGAAATTGTTCTATTCTCTTTAAAGATCAATAAGAAACTTAAGGGAACAGGGAACGCAGTGTGGAGTTACGGAGAGACAATTATAATTTTGACAAAAAAAGAAGACTAGAATTTTTAACAAAAAAGAACAGAAAAAAAGAGTAGTGCTGTAATACTGTATGTCGTCAGCTAAAGTGAAACTAAATAAGACATAAAGTTAAGAGAATCTTTTTACGTTTTAAAAATAATTTAATGACTCAATTTATCAATACAATTTTATGCTGATAAATTGAGTTTTTTTTAATACTCCTCATCTTCTTTTTATTTTTTTTATTGATTGTTTAGTGCTTATTGCACTTGGACATTAATGGTTAAACGGCCGTAATAATCGAGGTTTTAAAGGAGATTATGTCTATAGTTGATGAGGCGGTTGATAAAATGGCGTTTTTGTTGAGAGAATAGATGAAAACAGGATTATTACAGGACCTAATAATTTATATAACTTTTCCTTGTTTACTAAATTATTTATAACTTGTACAATTCTAAATCTAAATAATTCTTATTGATTTATGTCACATAGTGTATTTCTGATTTTATCGGGGATTTAACTATACAAATTGATAACATGATTTGACAATTAATTAATAAATAAAGGATATAGAAAATTATATGCGTGTTTTGGAAACGGACTTGAGAAAATTTCAGGAATCCAATAGATGATATTTTCAGCGATGATTAAACAAAGGTACACATACAGGCCGATTTTTAGCATATATAAACACCTTATTAAATTGATAAAGGAGATATATCAACACCAGGTGTATATCCTGAATCGTTACCAACAATCCCCCTACTAAGAAACTCAGTTGAGTTTTAAAGCTAACGAAACAGGGAAATTAAAGTTTAAAATGAATATAATTAGAAAAATATTAATTTGCAGAATATCAGGTGATTAACTTTGACGTTAGTTGGAAGCCGAAGAAAGACCAAGACAATGAAATTTTTACTGCAAGAGAAAAGAAAAGCAGAAAACCCACCGCACAAAGCAAGAGTATTCCAGCCCTTCCCACAACCATCCCTTCGCTTCCACACACTTGCTTTTTTAGCCATCGCTTACATTTGCGTAATCTAAAAGGGTGGATTCTTATTGGAAAAATGTATTTTAGTAGAAAATCTATGGGTTTAAAAAGGGATTAATAACAAAAGATGAGTTTATTTCAAAAATCGGTAAAGAAAAAATATTTAAACGAGCTTGATTCTGCTCTGGTTGACAAGAAATTCAATGATTTTCAGAGTTGTTTTGGAAATACCGAAATACAGGAAAACATCCGGAATTCAAAAGAAGAGGAATTTCAGGAAGGGTTTATCCGGGAGCTTTTCGTAAACATTTTTAACTATACACTAAAACCAAAGCCGGAATACAATATCGTGCTTGAAAAGAAAAACGTTGACGACACTAAAAAGGCCGACGGAGCAATATTAAAAAATGATCATGTAATAGCTGTGATCGAACTCAAATCAACATCAACAACCGACCTGGACACAGTTGAAACACAAGCTTTCGGATATAAGAACCATCATCCGGAATGTGTTTATGTGATTACTTCAAATTTTGAAAAACTCAGGTTCTATATACAAAATGCAGTAGATTATCTTGAATTTGATTTGTTCAATCTAAGCAAGAAGCAATTTTTTTTGCTTTGGCTCTGCCTGTCAAAAGACAATATTCTAAATGATTTACCCCTCACGATAAAAAAATCATCTGTTTTACAGGAAGAAGATGTAACAAAAAAACTGTATGCCGATTATTCAAAATTCAGGGAAGCGATTTTTGAAAACATTGCAAAAAATAACCCTGATAAAGATGAATTGTTGCTTTACAACAAAACTCAAAAACTGCTCGACAGGTTTTTATTTATTTTCTTTGCAGAAGACAGGCTTTTACTACCACCAAATTCCATTAGTGAAATAGTAAAACAATGGACTACACTGAAAGAAGAATTAGATACTTATATTCCTTTATACGACAGGTTTAAAAAGTATTTTGGCTACATGAATACCGGTTATAAAGGTAAAAAATATGATATATTTCCTTATAATGGTGGTTTGTTTCTTCCTGATGAAATTCTCGATAATATTACCATTGATGATAATATATTGCACGAACATACTGTAAAACTCAGTGCTTATGATTTTGAAACCGATGTTGATGTAAATATCCTTGGCCATATATTTGAGCATTCACTGGCAGAAATTGAAAATGTGCAGGCAAAATTGCGAGGTGAACAAATTGATAAACAAAATACTAAGCGCAAGAAAGAGGGTATTTATTACACACCTAAATATATTACTAAATATATTGTTGAAAATACAGTTGGGAAACTTTGCGAGGAAAAACGGAACGAACTAGAGATAATAGATGAGGAATATGTCAAAGGACGTAAAAACAGAAAAAAAGATACAATTAAAGCTCTTGACAAAAAGCTGACTACATACAAAAAATGGCTTTTAAGTTTAACCATTCTTGACCCGGCTTGTGGTTCCGGTGC
>JAGGXD010000190.1 GCA_021163295.1 Bacteroidales bacterium | reverse complement strand
GTGTTAATATTAATATTAAACAACTTCAGGGATTTTCATTATATTTATTTTTCAGATAACGGGAATAATATTGTTTTTAGATTTTATTCGATGCGAATTTTTTCAGGGAAGAAAAATACTATTGAGATCCATAAAAAGGATTTTGTAAAATTTGAGACAAACTCTTCATTATTAAAAATGAGGGATTATATAATAATATATCAAAAGCTTAAGAAGGGAATTGCAAAATATCCTCCAATAAGTATTACAGGATTATCTAAAAAAGATAAAACAAAACTGAAAAACCAGCTCTTACTCTATACCAGTAACTGAATAAAAAAACAGATTTATAACATGAGGTAAATCATTTATTGTTGTTTCTCAACTAATTAATTTTACGCTAAATTAATTGGCCGCAAAATAAGGCATAACAAATAAAAAACTATACATTATGAATGTTGATCAAATAATATTGAATCTTGAGAAAAAGCATCCCGGAGAAAAAGAATATCTTCAGGCTGTCAAGGAAGTTCTGGAATCTATTGAAGAAACTTATAACGAAAACCTGCAGTTTAAAACTGCCGGTATTATTGAAAGACTTGTAGAGCCTGACAGAATTTTCACTTTTAAGGTACCATGGACTGATGATGAAGGGAATACTCATGTTAATCTGGGGTACCGGATTCAATTCAACAATGCCATTGGACCGTATAAGGGCGGTTTGCGTTTTCACCCAAGCGTTAATTTAAGCATATTGAAATTCCTGGGGTTTGAACAAATATTCAAGAATAGTCTTACTACTCTACCCATGGGAGGATCAAAAGGAGGAAGTGATTTTAATCCTAAAGCAAAGTCCAAACTTGAGATCATGCGTTTTTGCCAGTCTTTTATGTTGGAATTATGGCACAATATAGGTGCTGAAACAGATATTCCGGCAGGAGATATTGGTGTTGGTGGACAAGAAATTGGGTTCCTGTATGGGATGTATAAAAAACTTGCGAGGAAACACACCGGCGTTCTTACAGGAAAAGGATTGAATTGGGGAGGAAGCCTGGTACGGCCTGAAGCAACAGGGTTCGGCAATGTATATTTTGCAAAAGAAATGCTTCAGACTATCGGGGAATCATTTAAGGATAAAACAGTTGCAGTATCAGGTTTCGGAAATGTTGCCTGGGGTGCAACTACAAAAGCCACTGAACTCGGAGCTAAAGTTGTTACCCTTTCCGGCCCTGATGGATATGTCTATGATCCTGATGGGATATCAGGCGAAAAAATCGATTACATGCTCGAATTGAGAGCTACAAATAATGATATTGTTGAGCCTTATGTACAGGAATTCAAAAGTGCCAAATTCATTCCGGGAAAACATCCCTGGGAAGTAGATGTGGATATCGCACTCCCATGTGCCACTCAAAATGAGCTGGATGCTGATGATGCAACCCAATTAGTTAATAATAATGTTATTTGTGTATGTGAAGGTGCTAATATGCCAACCACGCCTGAAGCAATAGAGATTTTCCAGAAAAACAAGATCCTTTTTGCACCCGGGAAAGCTGCAAACGCAGGAGGTGTAGCTACTTCAGGACTTGAAATGTCCCAGAATTCAATGAAGATGAATTGGACAAGGAAAGAGGTTGATGATAAGCTTCATCAAATCATGAAGGATATACACCATGCATGCAAAATTCATGGGACTCAAAAAGATGGTTATATCGATTATGTGAAGGGAGCAAATATTGCAGGGTTCCTTAAAGTTGCCAATGCAATGCTTGATCAGGGCATAGTTTAATAATGGAAAGAAAAACCCTGGTATATAAAATTGCTATTAGTCTTATCCCTGGAGTTGGAACTGTAACAGCAAAAAAGCTTATTGCTTATGCAGGAAGCATTGAAGCTGTTTTTAATGAACCGGCTTCTAAACTTGAAAAAATACCCGGGGTTGGTACTTTTCTTGCCAAGAAAGTTACAACCCCTGGAATAATCGAAAAAGCCGAGAAAGAATTCGAGTATATTCAGAAGAAGAATATTAAAGCCCTCTATTATCTTGATGAAGATTATCCTGAACGTTTGAAACACTGTCCTGATGCCCCGATTATTTTATTCTTGCAGGGAAACCTGAACCTGAACCAGGAGAAGGTTATTAGTATTGTGGGAACACGGAAAGCAACTGAAAGAGGAAAGGACATCTGTAATCAACTTGTATCAGACCTGGCTGAAAGAAAACACAATCCGGTTATTGTAAGCGGACTTGCATATGGAATTGATATTTGTTCGCATAAAGCCGCATTAAAAAACAACCTTCCCACAGCAGCAGTTCTGGGTCATGGACTTGAAACTCTCTACCCTGCCGCACACAAATCGGTTGCCAATGAGATTCTGAAAGAAGGAGCTTTGATCTCCGATTTTATGAGTTATGAATGGGCAGAAAAAAACAACTTTGTTAAAAGGAACCGGATTATTGCCGGACTGGCAGATGCTATTATTATAATCGAGTCAGCTCCCAAAGGTGGTGCATTGATCACTGCTGACCTGGCTAACTCTTACAACAGGGATGTTTTTGCATTCCCCGGAAGAGTGAACGACAATTATTCACAAGGATGTAACCGGTTAATTAAATCCAACAAAGCTGCTCTAATTGAGGGAGTCAAGGACCTTGAATATATAATGGGCTGGGATCCGCCCGGAAAAGTTAAAAAGGCAGTTCAAAGACAGCTGTTCAGAGAACTCTCACAAGAAGAAATTAAACTGGTAAATATCTTAAAAAAACATGGCGACTTGCCAATTGATAGCATTTGCCTGGAGGCAGAAATGCCTGTAAGTCAAGTATCACCAATACTCTTAAACATGGAGTTCACCGGAATTGTTAGAAGCCTTCCGGGAAAAGTTTATACACTGGTATCAGGATAATGTTTGAGGTTTGAGGTTTGAAGTTTTCATATCACAGCAACCCATAATAATCTGCTAAATATGTTAATCCCAGAGACAACATAAACGCAAATATTGGTGCAAGTATCCAAACTATAAAAAATTTGTTTACCGATGTCTTCTTAAAAATATTTTTTGGGCCTAATTTAGCAACACCAATACCCAGAATAGCTGCGGTATTTAATTGTACCAGGGAAGAAGGAATACCTTTAATAGTAGATGCCAGTAACAACAAACTTGCAGTAATAAATGAAATAATAATTGCCTCTATTGATCCAAAAAGAACAATTTCCTTCCCGGTATTTTCTGCAAGTTTTTTCCCAAAAAACGAACTTCCTATTCCAAAGCTTGGCGCTACTATTAATGTTGCAAGAATCATAATAAGAACAAAGTTGTCATTTATATCCTGAATCCCCAATTCGTTTATGGTCATTGATGCAATAGGTCCTGCGGCATTAGCTACATTATTTGCACCAATTGCAAAAGCTACATATAATGACATTAAAATAACAATTGCTTTTATATATGGTTTTTTTGAAATATACTTAAAAAAATATGTCCTTTTCCTAATTGGTTTATAAATATATTTCCCGATAAAAAGACAGATAAAAAATGAGATTATTGGCAATACAAACCAGGTTGGAAGTATTTCGAAAAATAGCTTATCTGAGTTTAATGTATGAAAATATACAGCAGGTGCTGTCACCGCCATAACTGTAGCCTGACTTGTTGATTGGGGTATTCCCAGAAGATTTGCAATCAGTAAAGCAATCGCTACCGAAAACAGAATAATTGAGACTAAGGTAAAAGTCATTAAATCGGGAGATAGAATATCTTTACCTACCGTAGTTGCAGTATCTTTTCCTGCAACAATAGCACCTATAAATACCATAATACCAAATAAACCGGGGATTAAGCCTTTTCTGATAATGTTTGCACCATATGCTGCAGAAAATGAAGGCGCTGTTCCACTCCCTCCCATATTTATTGCTAAAAAAATTGCAACAAGAAATGGTATTAACAGATGATTAAATAATGGTGATGTCATAGTATTCTAAAATATAATAATGTCAAATTTAGTTTTTCCCTTTAACACATTATATGTTTTTTAACTATTCTTTCTATTCCATTCTTCCCCTCTACTCCCTCTATCCCCTTCTTCCAAACTGTAAAGTGTATAAAAAGATTACAATTTGTATCTGATTCATTATCAGTGTAGTAGAAAATTAGTGTAAAGAAACTGTACAATTAGGATGCTTTCTAATATTTTACAAAATCATTGTATTATGCTCTGTATGTATTAGTTGCCGAGTCTGGCATCATAATTGGATTAATTTGGACAAAGCATTTTATGTCAAACAAAAATAATGAAAAAATGAGAAAAACAATTCTATTAGTAGATGATGAATCATCAATAAGGAGGTCATTATCATTAGGACTCAACCAGCAAGGGTATAATGTTGAATCCTGCGAAAACGGAACCAGCGTTCTTAATAAATTAGAGTTACTTAAGAAAAATGAAAATAGTCCGGATACCATAGTAGTTGATATTTTTCTTCCGGACATTAATGGTATTAAACTCGGTGAAATAATAAAATCCGAATATCCTGATGTTTCGCTTATTTACATTACAGGAGCGATTGATAAACTCAATAAACAAGAAATTGAAAATCTTAAATCAGATGTCCTTCTGGAGAAGCCATTTACTATTGAGGATCTGACAGAACAGTTTCAGAAGATTCATGAATCACAGGAAGAATCAGAATTAGTTACTACTGATGTAATAACAAAGGATGTCAGGAGTACTTCAGCATACATGCTTTTAAAACTTAAGAATGATGCTGATTTTATGAATATATACCGGGAGTTATATTACATGGAAAATATCTTATACTGTGATGCTACATCCGGAGATTATGATATTATCTTATTAGCCAATGCTGAAAGTATTGAAGAATGCCAGAAGATCTGCAAAAACAAAATTGAATCTATTGAAGATATTGAGAAAATTGATTTTCTTCCTGTAAACACACCTCTTCCCGGAAACAATATTAGTGATATCATAAATTCTGCCGGAATTTCATCTGATGAATCATCTGAACATAAAACAGAAAGAGACTTTAGTGTTAGCATGTGTTCATATATATTTTTACAGGTTAATGAAAATAAACTTACAGATGTTAATTCTGTTTTGAGTTTAAATGAAAACGTTACTTATTGTGATTATACGACCGGAAAATACAATCTGATATTATTAGTGTACGGAAGATGTTTTGATGAAATTGATAAACTTATTAAAAATAACATTACAAATTTAGATGGCATATTAAAGGTTAAAGAATATCCAATAGTTAATATGTTCGATATGTAAAAAGAAGGGGATAGGGGGTGTAAAGGGGATAGAGGGTGTAAAGGGAAGAGTGGAAAAATGGCAATATATTATACTAAAGGACTTAATGAAACAAACAATGACCGTATTAAAAATTCCCGAGAAAAAAAGAGAAGTAAAGAATTTCAAAATAGATTTATTAACAAAGAAAGACCACAAGGGGGCTTTAATACCTTTACTGCAATCTGCCCAGGATTCATATGGATATATCCCTGAAAAAGCAATATATTATATCAGTGAAATTGTAAAAATTCCCGCTGCCCGTATTTATGGGGTAATAACCTTTTATTCTCAATTTCGTCTAAAACCACTCGGCAAAAATGTAATTCGGATTTGCGAAGGTACTGCCTGTTATGTGAATGGATCAAAAAGTGTTCTGGAAGTGCTTCAGGATGAGCTGGGAATAGGTCTGGATGAAACAACAGACGATGGTCTTTTTTCTTTGCAATCTGTAGCATGCCTGGGATGTTGTTCCCTTGCTCCCGTAATGATGATTAATGATGAAACATATGGTAATCTTACTTCAAAAAAAATAAAAAAAGCCATAAAAGAATATAGCTTCGCAAAGTAATTAAATATGAAAGAAATAAAAGTAGGTTTGGGAACTTGTGGTATATCTGCCGGTGGAAAAATGGTATATAACGAGTTCAAAGACAAACTTTCACAAAACAATCTTGATATAGAAGTCAAACAGACAGGCTGTATGGGAATGTGTTATAATGAAGTGCTGGTTGAAGTTGTTGATAACGGGGATAGTTATTTGTATTCAAAAGTATCTTCGGATAATGTCGAAAAAATTGTAAATGAACATATTATTGGAAATCATCCTGTTGATGAATGGATTGCTACATCCAGGAAGAACATTGAAAAAGACCCATTCTTTAAAAAACAGAAAAGAATAGTATTACAAAACTGCGGTATTATTGATCCGGGTTCTATTGATGATTATATATTGTACGATGGATATAAAGCCATTAAAAAAGCGCTCCAAAAATATTCCCAATTAGAAGTTATTGATATTGTTTGCAATTCGGGTATACGGGGACGAGGTGGTGGTGGCTTTCCTACCGGAGTAAAATGGAAATTTTCATATGAAGCGCCTGGGGATAGCAAATATATTATTTGCAATGCCGATGAAGGTGATCCCGGTGCATTTATGGACAGAAGTATTCTTGAAGGTAATCCGCATTCAGTATTAGAAGGAATGATGATCGCCGGTTATGCTATTGGAGCACAGGAAGCATATATATATATCAGGGCTGAGTATCCCCTGGCACTTAAAAGACTGAAAACAGCAATCGGTGATTGTGAAAAGAAGGGATATCTTGGTGAAAATATATTCGGATCTAATGTAAGTTTTACTATAAAAATAAAAGAGGGTGCAGGTGCATTTGTATGTGGAGAAGAAACTGCCCTTATTGCATCTATTGAAGGCAAAAGAGGTGTACCCAGGCTACGCCCGCCTTTTCCTGCCCATAAGGGATTATGGCAAAACCCAACAAACATTAATAATGTTGAAACTTTCGCAAATATCTCATGGATAATCCTTAATGGCGCAGATAAATTCGCTTCTATGGGAACTGAGAAAAGCAAGGGAACAAAAGTGTTTGCCCTTGCCGGGAAAATTGCCAGAAGCGGACTGGCAGAAGTACCAATGGGAATGACAATTAATGAAATTGTCTATGACATAGGAGGTGGAATAAAAGATGGCAAGAAGTTTAAAGCAGTTCAGATAGGCGGACCATCAGGTGGATGTATCCCCGCGAGTATGGGTGATATGAAAATTGATTATGAAGAAGTTACAAAAACCGGTGCCATAATGGGCTCCGGAGGCTTGATAGTTCTTGATAACACCACATGCATGGTAGATCTGGCAAAATATTTCCTGAACTTTACACAAAATGAATCCTGCGGTAAATGTACATTCTGTCGAATCGGGACTAAAAGAATGCTGGAAATACTGGAAAGAATAACATTGGGAAAGGGAAGGGAAAATGACATTGAACTATTGGAAGATCTTGCTGAAAAAATAAAAAACAGTAGTTTGTGTGGTCTGGGTCAAACTGCTCCAAACCCTGTTCTTACAACAATAAAATATTTCAGAGATGAGTATGAAGCACATATTATTGAGAAAAGATGCCCTGCCCATAGTTGCGCCGCACTTTTAACTTATACAATAAACGAAAATTGTACAGGCTGTACTTTGTGTGCAAAAAAATGTCCTGTTAATGCAATTTCAGGTGAAGTAAAAGAGATCCACGAAATAGATCAAGATGCATGTATTAAATGCGGTCTCTGTTTTAATGCCTGTAAGGTTGGTGCAATTGATAAATTATAAAATATGATTAATGAGAAATGAAAAAAAATAACATTACAATAAACGGTAAAAATTTTACTGCAACTGCCGGCAAAACAATTTTAGAAGTAATTAATGAAAATAAAATAGATAAAATACCTACTCTTTGCTACGATAAAAGGATTGAACCATATGGTTCATGTTTTCTATGTGTAGTTGAAGTTGAAGGAATTAAAAAACTGATACCCTCTTGTTCCACACCGGTTACAGATGGAATGATTATACATACTGATAATGAAAGAATTAAAAGCTCCAGGAAAGCAGCCCTGGAGCTTTTGCTTTCAAACCATTATGCCGACTGTATTGGTCCCTGTACAAATAATTGCCCTGCCGGTGTTGATGCACAGGGTTATGTTGCTCTTATCTCAATGGGTAAGTACAGAGAGGCACTAAAACTTGTGAAAGAAAATAATCCACTTCCATTATCAATTGGCAGGGTATGTGTCAGAGATTGCGAGGTTGCCTGTCATAGAAACTTACTTGATGAACCTGTTGCAATAAATGCCTTAAAGCGTTATATAGCAGATATTGATAATCAGAATAAATGGATCCCGGAAATTAAGAAAAGCAAAAACAAAAAAGTAGCAATAATAGGTGGTGGTCCGGCCGGACTTACATGTGCATACTATCTGACTTTAGAAGGATACCCGGTAACTATTTTTGAAAAATTGCCAAAGCTGGGGGGGATGTTGAGGTATGGGATACCTGAATACCGGCTTCCAAAAGATATTCTTGATTCAGAAATTAAGTGGATTATTGATTTAGGAATTGAAGTCAAAACAGGTGTGGAGATGGGAAAGGATTTTGATATAGAAACATTGCAAAAAAAAGGGTATGAGGCTGTTTTTGTAGGCGTTGGTGCGCATAAATCCAGCAGCATGAGGGTCAAGGGTGAAGATGATACAACAGGAGTTATTAAAGGAATCGATTTCTTAAGGGATACAGTTCTTAAAGGGAAGCCTGAACTTAATGGTACTGTAGCCATTGTTGGAGGCGGGAATACTGCGATTGATGCTGCCAGAACAGTATTGAGATGCGGAGCAGATAAGGTAAAAATAGTTTACAGGCGGTCGGTTAACGAAATGCCTGCACACCATGAAGAAATTGAAACTGCTAAAAAAGAAGGCATTGAAATGCTTTTTCTTACAAATCCAAAATCCATTATTACAGAAAAAAACAGACTAAAGTCTATTGAATGTCTAAAAATGAGACTGGAAGATCCGGAAGTACCGGGAGAAAGACCAAGGCCTGTGCCAATAAACGGCTCGGAATTTATTCTGGATTGTGATTGGCTGATTGGTGCAATTGGTCAGAAAGTAGATACAGCTTTTGCTAACTCAGATAAGGATATCAAATTAGAAAAATGGGGGACAATAATTGCAGATAAGAATACCTTTGAAACTTCAAAATCCGGAGTTTATGCAGGTGGTGATGTGGTCACAGGTCCTTATACTGCAATAAGTTCAATTGCTCAGGGTAAAAATGCAGCTACTTCAATTGACGAATTCCTGCAAAATGGAAAGAATAAGAAAAAAAGGAAAGGTGAATTCCTTAGCTTTAAACATAAATTCGGAGAGATACCGGAACGTGAATTTTCCTGCATGCCAAAAATCCCCAGAGAGAAAATGCCTGAATTGGCTCTTTCAAAAAGAAAAAATAACTTTAATGAAGTTGAACTTGGGTTTTCAGATTCCCAGTCCCTTAAAGAAACTCACAGATGTATGGAGTGTGGCTGTTCAGAATACAGTGAATGCCAACTTAGAAAATATGCAACTGATTTTGAAGCAGATATTTCAGAATTAACAGGTGAGGTTAGAAAATACCTGGTTGATAACAGACACCCTTTTATTACCCTGGATCCAAATAAATGTATTAACTGTGGAAAATGTGTCAGAACCTGTTCGGAGATATTAATGATATCAGCCATTGATTTTGTTAACCGTGGTTTTAAAGCTATTGTTAAACCTGCAATGGAAAAGCCTCTTCTTGAAACAAATTGTATTTCATGTGGAAATTGTATTGATGTCTGTCCTACAGGAGCAATCAGTGAAAAATTTCCTTTTAAAATACTTGGAACACTTCCAAAAGAAAATCATGAGTCTGTTTGTAATTTTTGCTCTATTGGTTGTAAAATTAATTACAAGGTATTATCCGATGATATTTTTTATGTTTCGAATAATACTGAGGAAATCATGGACTCAGTCAATAATGGTTATTTGTGTGTAAAAGGCAGATTTGGTCACAGATACCTAACAAGTGAAGCAAGACTTGAAACACCAATTATCAGAATAAATGGGCAGGCATCTGAAGTTAAAACAGATGAAGCTGTCCAATATGTATCAAAAAAAATTAAGAATATTATAAAAAAGTTCGGGGCCGATTCTGTTGCCGTTTTTGGTTCGCCAAAAATGTCAAATGAAGAATTGTTTCTTCTTCAAAAATTTGCCAGAGCCGGCTTGAAAACCAACAATATTTCAAGCTTTTCGAATATGATAAATGATTTAAAACATGATAGTCTTGATGATTCATTAGGATTAACTGTTTCAACAACATCAATGAATAACCTGAGCAATGCTGATGTTATTGTTGCTATTAATTCAAATCTTTCGGAAGATAATTTGATAATGGAACTAAAAATTAAAGAAGCTCAGAAAAAAGGCGCGAAATTAATAGTGATTAATTCTTCTGAAATAAAAATCATCAAATTTGCCGATCTGTGGATAGACTCCAGAAAAGGAACAAACACAATATTATTGAATGGAATATTAAGCGAATTAATTAAGAAAGAATTGGTAAATAAAAATTTTATTAAAGCAACCACAGAAAACTATTCGGAACTTAAGAACATGCTTCAGGGTAATAATGCTGAAGATGTATGCGGGCTGACTGGAATAAATATTGAAAAATTCAAAGAACTCACACGCCTGTTAGAAAAAGAAAACAGCAATATTGTGTTTGTTTATGATATTGATTCCAAAAAAGAAAAATCGGTTAATGATTTAAAAGCAATAGGTAATTATTTATTATTGACAAACAGGATTTATAAAAAGTTTAACGGCTTGATCCTGTTAAGAGATTTTTCTAATTCAGCCGGACTTCTGGATATGGGTGTTACTCCTGACTATTTGCCCGGTTATGTCAAGTCGTTTGAGAGTGAAGAAATTAAAAGAATTAGTAAAATCTGGAATGTAAATCTTAAAAAGATATTTAAACCGGTTAATCTGAAAGAAAAATTGCTCGACGGAGAGATTAAAGCTATATTGATTTTTGGAGAAGATCCTCTATCAGATAAGAAATTATTGAAATATTTCAAAGGTGTTGAATTTTTGTTGGTTCATGATTTATTCAATACTAATACTGCAAAGAAGGCTGATGTTGTATTACCGGCAGCATCGTATATAGAGGACACCGGAACTTTTACTAATTGTGATACAAAAATCCAGAAAACAAAACAGATAATTCCTGTTAAAAATAAACTGAAAAACCGGCAATTAATTGAGCAATTAGCTAATAATCTTGGATGTGATTTCAATTACAAATCCCCTAAGGAGATATTTAATGAAATTAAGCTGATCAACAGGTTTTATTCTAATTGTCAACAAGATGACTTTTGGAATAAAAACCTTTCAAAAAACAGATTTTACACAAAAAATAATAAAGCAGTATTTTCTGTTTATGACATTGATTTAGTTACTTTTGATCCGAAAAAGCCGGATATACTTTATTCTGAAAATTATTATAAAAAGAATATTAAATGTAATCTAATCTAAGAGTAAAAAGCCACCCTCCAATAAGGTAGCTTTGAATTGCACCCATTGGACGCTTTATTATAT
>JAGGXD010000002.1 GCA_021163295.1 Bacteroidales bacterium | reverse complement strand
TGGTATCTGATCTGGTCCCGCCCCTGGTCTTCCATGACAATGTTTATATTTTTTTCCGCTTCCACAAGGGCATGGATCATTCCGTCCAACTTTCTTACCTATTCTGATAGGTTGCAATTTCTTTTCCTCCCTGTCCTGAGAATCTCCTTGTTGAGAAGCCCCTGCACCATAAGAATCTATTCCGGTTTTTGAAGTACTGTATTTACTCATATCCAGACGTCTGCGCTGCCTGGATTCCTGTACTTTTTGTGGATCCTGTGTAGGAAGTTGTCCTTTCATCAGCGTAGCAATCACCTGCTTATTAGCCATATTGATCATTGTTTTGAACAAATTAAAAGATTCAAATTTATAGATCAATAAGGGGTCTTTTTGTTCATAAGTTGCTGCTTGCACTGATTGCTTTAGTTCATCCATTTCCCGGAGGTGTTCCTTCCATACCTCATCAAAAGTTGCCAGGATCACTGTTTTTTCATAAGATTTTACCAGCTCTTTCCCTTCACTATTACTAGCCTTTTCAAGATTTGTAATAACCTGATAAACTTTTACACCATCAGTAACCGGGACAACAATATTTTCATAAACATGTGACTGTTTCTCATAAACATCCTTAATAACCGGCATTGCCTGGGCTGCAATTGTTTCCTCTTTTCGCTTATATGTTTCTATAACCATTTTATTCAGCGACTGAACAACTTCATCCGCAGAAGCTTTTAAAAACTCTTGTTGGTCCATGGGTGATTCCATAGAAAAAGAGCGAATAAGTTCAAAATTAAAATTCTCAAAATCCCCAACACTATGATAATCATCAACGAGATTTTCCGATACATCGTACATCATATTTGCAATATCAACGCTTAACCGTTCTCCTAACAATGCATGTCGGCGCTTTTTATATATAACTTCGCGTTGTGAGTTCATTACATCATCATATTCCAATAGTCTTTTTCTTATCCCAAAATTATTCTCCTCTACTTTTCTCTGTGCTCTTTCGATAGATTTCGTTATCATAGAATGTTGAATAACTTCACCATCTTTAAGTCCCATTCTATCCATGATACCGGCAATTCTTTCAGAGCCAAAAAGTCGCATCAGGTTATCTTCAAGTGACACAAAAAATTGCGAAGTACCAGGATCACCCTGTCTTCCGGCTCTACCACGTAGCTGGCGGTCAACTCTTCTTGATTCGTGTCTTTCAGTACCAACAATTGCCAGACCACCAGCTTCCTTCACCTCTTTTGATAATTTAATATCAGTACCACGACCTGCCATATTAGTAGCAATGGTAACTACACCACTTTTTCCTGCCTCTGCTACAATATCCGCTTCACGCTGGTGCAGCTTCGCATTTAAAACATTATGCTTTATTCCTTTCATTTTAAGCATCCTGCTAAGCAGTTCAGAAATTTCAACAGATGTTGTTCCCACCAATGATGGTCTGCCTGCTTTTACAAGTGCTGCTATCTCGTCAATAACCGCATTATACTTCTCGCGTTTTGTTTTATAAACAAAATCTTCTCTGTCATCCCGGATTATTGGTACATTAGTTGGTATTACAACTACATCAAGCTTATAGATATCCCATAATTCTCCTGCTTCAGTTTCAGCTGTTCCGGTCATACCAGCCAATTTATGATACATACGGAAATAATTCTGCAGAGTAATAGTAGCAAATGTCTGTGTAGCAGCTTCTACTTTTACTCGTTCTTTAGCTTCAATTGCCTGGTGCAAACCATCTGAATATCGTCTGCCCTCCATAATACGTCCTGTCTGCTCATCAACAATTTTTACTTTATTCTCGATAACCACATATTCAACATCTTTTTCAAAAAGTGTATATGCTTTAAACAACTGGTTCATTGTATGAACCCTCTCCGACTTAACAGCATAATTCTGTAACAATTCATCCTTCCGCCTGATCTTTTTTGCCTCATCCATATCTGACTTCTCAATATCTGCAATCTCAGAACCAACATCAGGAAGAATATAAAATTCAGCATCCTCTGATGATGTTGTTACAAGATCAATCCCCTTCTCAGTAAGTTCAATGGAATTCTGCTTCTCATCTATTATGAAAAACAGGTCATCCGTCACCTTATACATCTCCTTACTGTTATTCTGCATATAGAAATTCTCTGTCTTATGCATAAGGGTTTTATTCCCTTCTTCGCTAAGGAACTTAATTATTGCATTATTTTTTGGTAGTCCCTTGAAGGCACGCAGAAGTAACAGTCCGCCTTTCTCAGTATCTCCATCTCCGATTTTTTTCTTTGATTCAGCAAATATCTGGGTAACCAGCTTCTTTTGAGCATTAACAAGCTTTTCAACTTTTGGTTTTAGTTCGTCAAACTCTTGGGTATCTGCCTGTTTGGTAGGTCCGGAGATTATCAATGGAGTTCGTGCATCATCAATCAGCACCGAGTCAACCTCATCAACAATTGAGTAATGATGCTTGCGCTGCACCAGGTCATCCGGACTAATAGCCATGTTGTCACGTAGGTAATCAAAACCAAACTCATTATTTGTTCCGTATGTAACATCGGCTTTGTATGCTTTCCTTCTGGCATTTGAATTTGGTTCGTGTTTATCAATACAATCAACTGACAATCCATGAAATTCGAATAAAGGTCCCATCCATTCGGCATCCCTTTTTGCCAGGTAATCATTAACTGTAATAACATGCACTCCTCTTCCGGTGAGAGCATTAAGGTAAACAGGTAATGTAGCAACAACTGTTTTCCCCTCACCTGTCGCCATCTCTGCCACCTTTCCCTGGTGCAGGATTACCCCTCCAATCAACTGAACATCGTAATGTACCATATCCCAGGTAATCTGATTTCCTCCGGCTATCCATGAATTTTGAAAAATCGCCTTATCGCCCTTTATATCAACATGCTCACAAGCTGCAGCAAGATCTCTGTCAAAATCTGTTGCAGTTACCTCGATAGTTTCATTCTCTTTAAATCGTCTTGCCGTATCTTTCATAACAGCAAACGCTTCAGGCAGGTGCTTATCAAGAATAGTCTGAAGCTTATCCAGTATCTCTTCGTCCTTTTTATCGATAGTATCATAAATACTTTGCATTTTCAGAACATCCTCCTCTTTCTCTGCTTTTTCTCTTAAGCTTTCAATTTCAGCTTTCTCACTTTTTATTCCTGCAAGAATGTTTTCTCTAAGCTTTATAGTTCTGTCTCTCAGTTCATCATTTGATAATGATACAACTTTCTTATATTCTTCTTTGATCTTCTCAACAAAGGGTTCAACCGACTTCATATCCTTTTCATATTTGTTCCCAAATATCTTCCCTACAGTCTTACTGAAAATACTCATTATTTTGTTTTTTTTAATAATTAACGGGGGGCAAAGTTACTCAATTTAATAACTCTCCACACTGCCTCACTGCATCAGAATTCTTTTAATCCTCTATTCCGCTCTTCCATCTTCAATCTTACCATTATTCCACTATTCCATTATTCCATTATTCCATTCTTCCACTCTACCCCATCTAATCCATCTAATCCCTTTACTCCCTCTAATCCCTTCTTACCTGGATTTTAGCAATTTCCTTACTATTTTCTGATTATCAGCACGTATTACCACCAGGTATAATCCTGCCGGTTGGTTGGTTATATTAAATTGTTCATTAAAAGAATTACCTGTATTTAATATCTCTCTTGAGAATATTTGTCTTCCAACCAGATCAGTGATCATAAAGCTCAACTGTTTCACCGGTTGATTGAATGTTCCTGAAATAGTGAATGCCCCGGATGATGGATTTGGATAAATATGAAAGTCATTCGGTGCAATTATCTTCTTCTCTCCAATAGCAACATCACCCTGGATTTTCAAATTATCAATAACCCAGCCCCAACCATGCGCGTACGGATCGGAAAACAAGCGGAAGCGAATTAATATTGTATCACCACCTGTAAAATTATCATCCTGAAGTAAGTCAATTTGGTGATACTGATAAAGGTCCGGTGTGCCAATTGCCATAGAATTATTGTCTTGCGTTGAGCTATTATACTTTGTCAACCAGAAACTTTCACGTTTACAATCATAACCCGGCTCTATAGGATTCCAGTTTTTTCCACGATCTTTCGATCCTTCAATTACTACATAATCCCAGAATTCTTCATCGCCATAATTTGTACCTGATTCACCAGGCTCAACAAGAACTATCTCATCAAAACTCATATATGCCCCGGTATCTTTAAGATGAATAGGTATTTTCAATTGTGCTGTGTATTCAATAGTTTCATCATCTGCGTCAGGGCTTTCATAAGGATGTGTAGTATGCAACGCTGTATCACTAAACCCCTGGGGGGAAATTATACTGAACCCGGTAAACAGAAAATCGTCTGATTCCGTATCAAAATCATTCTGGTAAGCATCCTGCACATCTCTTATCTCATCAACAATAATCTTATAATAGTAACCTCCGGCAGGAGAATATGTCAGATTAGCATTCTGGGAACTATCAACAGCTGCTATCCGGTAAAGAATAGAGTCACCCATTTGGAGTGTTCCTTCAGAGAAAATCATAAAACCTGAATATTTATTAAGTGTATCATATTGCATAGTTACCGGATCCTGTGTTGTTTCATTAAGATAGTATTCAATATAAACCGAATCAATCCCAATATTATCGGTTACAGTTGCCTGAAATTGCAGGGAATCAGTACTAACGAGAGTAAACTCAACAGGCACGTGTGTAATAAAAGGGTTAACAGTATCGGGACCAACATAGAAACTGTAATATTGATCAGGCACATAAGGAGGACTTATATAATGCCGGTCAAAATAATCATATGTGCTCAGATAATAATGAATTGTAGTATCAATGCCCGGGACCGGGATATCAGCCGAGAATTCATCCGGATTGGCTGTTGGCATCAGTTTAACAGAATCGTAGCTGGTAAAACCATCAAGCGAATAGTAAACAAAAGTAGTATCTTCATTAAAGGTTGTATCGCTTAAAATTTTTGTAATTACTGTAAATGGTTGAGAAAGATCTTCAGCGTCTATAATAGGCTCATGATCAAACTTCGTATGTATCCATCCCCAATCTGCGAACATACCCATAACAATAGGACCCGGATGATGGACTGCTTCTCCTAAACTTGCAGAATGGGTCATAAGTGAATTTCCTGACGCCGGCAGATAAGTATCGTCGTTCAGGTGATAGATACTTGATCCGTCATTGAATTCAGAAGGAGCATATAATTTTGGTCGTTGTCCGGCATTATTCAGGACAGCAATTAAGCTGTTATAATACAGGTTATCACTTGTAAACTCATCAAGTAACTCAGCTGAAGGATTTTCAAAAATGGAGGTATTCATCATTCGCTCACCACTACCATTCTCTATCCAATGGTCGAATGTAATAGTTTTTCCATTGGCAAATCCCCAGAATCCAAGTGAATCTTCATCCATACCCATTGTTCCGATAAAACCAAGACCATGGGCGATCTCGTGCAAAACGGTTGAAACAAGATCATACCGATCGCCCGGGCAATTACCATCTGTACCATAGTACCAGTCTGCTCCGCTGCTGAAATTTGCTACAAGGTCGGGTTCTAAAGTATCATTAATCTCATGACCATATATTTTTTCGGCCAAGGCAACAGCATAGTATTCATCTGAAACCGGAGCCCATAGATAACCGCCAAGGTAAAAAACTGATGGTGCACAATTACCAAGAACATTAGATCCAAGACTTTTCCAGTTAGCTTCAATTCTGATAGGCACAGGTGAGTTGACCAGGGCACTCCAAATATCTACCGCGTATTGAAATGCCTGTTTTGCCGTGTCACTGAAATCGATATATTCTACCTCAAAATTTGCGTCACCCTGCCCTTTGTTAGCAGGATCAAACCCTTTTGGCGGGGGAATATAAACACGATGTACTTCCTGATTTCCATAACAAACAATTTGTTTGCCGGAAATTACTGATTTTTTAAGTTGTGTCTGGCCAAAAAGGTTTGTGCCAAATAATAAAAGCGAGGAGATTATAAATATTGAAATTGCCGGTAGTTTCATTTTAATGATTTTAGGTGAGCAATTGAGACAAAAATAAATAAATATTTTTTATTCATATCCTGAAACTAATGAATTAATTATCTTTGATCATATTATAGCATCATATTAAAAGTAAAAATAAAAATGAATGTTAATTAAAAACGAAAATCATGAGACCACTAATATACATAACAGTTCTTTTAGTTTTTTCTTCATGTGCTGCTACAAAGAACTATACACAGGATGACATCCTTTTTTCTATGAAGAAAACCAGTTGTTACGGACCCTGTCCTGTTTACGAAATGAAAATTTACAAAAACGGGTTTGTAAAATTAACCGCAGAGGAACATTTAGATTTAAAAGGTGAATTTTACACCAAACTTCCCGGAAGCAAAGTAAAAACGTTAATATCAATATTCAAAGAGGCAGGTTTTTTCGAAATGGAAGGACAATATACATCTATTATAAAAGATCTTCCGACTACCTGGATTTTCTACTCAAACGAAGGCAGGCAGAAGAGGATAAAAGATTATGATGGCGCACCTGAAAGTTTAAAGGATCTGGAAAAAGAACTCTCTTCACTTTTAGAATCTGAGGACTGGAAGAAAAAATAAATTAACAAAATAATATTAATCTGAATTTTTAATGCAAATAATTCCTCTTTAACTTTCAACTTTTTTGTATAATAGTATTTTGTATTAAATTTGCCCCCTTATTATTGGTCCAGTAGCTCAGTCTGGATAGAGCAACAGTCTTCTAAACTGTAGGTCCCAGGTTCGAATCCTGGCTGGATCACAAGGATAAATCCACTTCATCACATCCGGTTTATCTACATTTTTTGTAGATTAGTGAAAATTTTATTTTATGGATGTTAGAATTGAACAGTCGTGGAAAACAAGACTACAAAATGAATTTGAAAAGGAGTATTTTATTAACCTTACAAATTTTGTTAAAAAGGAATATAAAATCCATACTATATATCCACCCGGGCGACTGATCTTTAATGCTTTTGACAAGTGCCCTTTCGAAAATGTCAGGGTTGTGATACTTGGTCAGGATCCTTATCACGGACCGGGTCAGGCTCATGGCCTTTGCTTTTCAGTACAAGACGGGGTTGCTTTTCCTCCCAGTTTGAGCAATATTTACAAGGAAATTCAGAACGATCTGGGCATCTCCCTTCCCGATTCAGGTAACCTGGAACGCTGGGCTGAACAGGGAGTTCTTTTACTAAACGCAACACTTACTGTGAGAGCAGGACAGGCAGGCTCGCACCAAAACAAGGGATGGGAATTATTTACTGATGAGATTGTGCGACTGGTTGCTAATGAAAAAAGTAATGTTGTTTTTATATTATGGGGATCGTATGCGCAGAGAAAAGGCGAAACTATTGACAGGACAAAACATCTTGTACTTGAATCACCTCACCCCTCCCCGCTTTCTGCAAGCCGTGGTTTTTTTGGGAATAAGCACTTTAGCAAAGCAAATGATTATCTTGAGAAGCATGGAATGAAACCTGTGGAATGGTAGATTGAAGAGGTTACTGTTTACTGGAAAAAAACAAAAATTATGGAAAGATTCACTTTTAATTTATTGATCATGGTAATTATTCTGCCAATTGGTTGCAATAATGTTAACCGTAACAAGGTAAATGATGATAATACGGATGTTGGAAATATAAATACACCGGTTCTTGATATTGAAACTGCCAATCATCTCTCAAAACTTGCATACAACTGCATTAGCAGAGAATATCCAAACAAACTTTCTCATGTAATGAATGATGCAACAGAGGTATTAGGTCCGGAGGTTTTGCATCCGGCATTTTACGGGTGTTTCGACTGGCATTCTACGGTTCATGGTCACTGGATGCTGGTAAAAC
>JAGGXD010000007.1 GCA_021163295.1 Bacteroidales bacterium | reverse complement strand
GTAGCTGTATATTTAATTTACAAACTTTAAATATTTAAGAAAGGTTTTTAATAATTTGTTTGATAATGCCTACGATGGAATATTGATAACTCAGTAAGTTTTCTTTGAAATACAGTTTTTTTCTAAAAAGTATCTAATAGACCTAATAGGTCTTTTAACCCTTCAGTAAATTCTGAAAAGATAATTACTTTACCCTGAATTCCTCCTGCCCTGCAGGTTGAATTGGCATTTCATTAATGTTTTGGAACGGACTGATAATCTTTCCAATCGGTGTGAAAATGATTTCCATTTCTAACTTTTTATTCAATTATTGATGTCGTATTTTTTATTATGCATACAAGTTCATAATAATAAATATAAAAGACAGGGGATTTTTAATTATCTTGAGGCAATATTATTATTATAAACTTTAAAACCTTATGTTATGATCACTACAACAACAGAAACCGTACCGGGGAAAAAAATTGTTGAAATTCTGGGTATTGCTAGAGGAAGTACTGTAAGAGCCAGAAATATTGGCAGGGATATTTTTGCCGGTCTTAAGAATATTGTAGGAGGGGAGATACATGAATATACCAAATTGCAGGCTGAATCAAGGGAGCAGTCTTTGCAAAGAATGCAGGATGATGCACAGAAGCTTGGAGCTGATGCAGTGGTTAATGTGCGGATGCATACATCCATGATAATGCAGGGTGCCTCCGAAATACTGGTTTATGGTACCGCTGTTAAAATTGAGTAGATATACTTTATTATCAAAAACCTCCGCTTTTATCCGGAAAGGGTGGAATTGGCGGAACTTCAGGATTGTATTCTTCAAGTTCTTTGAGGATCACCTCGATGGCTTTACTGAGTTGAGCATCTATGCCTTTATACTCATCAGCCGGATCGTTCTCAATAACGATATCCGGTTCAACTCCAATCCCTTCAATGATCCATCCGCTTCCGTCTGCCGCATAGGGTCCGTATGATGGTGTTACCAGCGATCCTCCATCAATGCAAGGCACAGAACCACTGTAGCCAACAACTCCACCCCACGAACGGGTACCAATCAATTTGCCTAACTGCTTGTATTTGAATCGGTAAGGGAAAAGATCGCCATCTGATGCTGAATATTTATCCAAAAGACAAACCTTAGGTCCTAAAAGCTGTCCAACAGGATTAACATCCCCCGTTTTCTGTCCTGTATGCATAGTAGCATAAGTAATATCCCTTAAAAGCCTTTCAATAAGCATAGGAGAAACATTACCACCTCCATTACCCCGCACATCAATAATCAGTGCCTCTTTCTGTAGTTGGGGATAGTAATACTTAGCAAACTCATTTAGTCCGTGAACCCCCATATCCGGTACATGTAGATAACCCACTTTCCCATCAGTAGCTTTGCTTACTTTTTTAATATTTTCCTGAACCCAGTCATAATAATAGAGGTTTGATTCATCGGAGATGGGTTTGATGATTACTTCACGACTGCCCTCTTTCTCCGGTTTGTTATTGACTTCCAATATTATCTGTTTGCCGGCTTTCCCAATAAGTGACCGGTATATATTATCCATTTCGCTAGTAGGCTTACCATCTATTGCAAGAATATAGTCTCCTTCCTTAATATTTACACCTATCTCTCTAAGTGGTGAGCGGAGGTTATTACTCCAGTTTGCTCCGCTAAGTATTTGTTCGATCCGGTAGAAGCCTGATTTGTGCCTGGTGAGTTTTGCACCAAGTAAACCGGTGTTTATTCTTTCCGGCCTGGGACGCTCGCCGTTATTTACATATGCATGCCCAACACTAAGCTCGCCAACCATTTCACCAAGGAGATAAGTTAGATCATTCCTGTGGTTAACCCATGGAAGCATCTCTCCATATTTATCATGCATTGCTTTCCAGTCAATACCGTGCATATTTGGTGCATAAAAGAAATCCCTCATATGCCTCCAGCTTTCATCAAAAATCTGTTTCCATTCTTCTTTAAGGTTTACTAATACCTTCATGTTTGAAACATCAATAGTCTCTTTAAGCGTGACTTTTCCTGATGGTAAAGGAATCACTGCATATTTTTTATTCTGCATCACAAGCATTTTCTTGCCATTTGCAGATACTGTGAATCTTATGTTCTTACCCAGTTCTTTTTCTTCTTTCTCCTTAAGATCATAAACCTTAGCCATCATATCTCCACCTTTAGACGATCTTTCAATATAATATATTTTATCCTTACCACCGTAAAGATTGAAATAGTTGGATGCTTTAACAGGCAGAGCTACAATTCTTTCCTTTATCCCGTCAATATCTATCTTAACATCCTTGCTTTCTGCTGCTTTATCTTTTTTATCACCTTTTTTCTCTTTATCCTCTTTTTCAGGTTTTACAACATCATTTTCAGGAGCAAAAGGTGAAGGGGTTGATTTTGCAAGTGTTACAAGGTAAACCTTGTTCATATCCGTATATGCATGGTTCCATTCGGTGCGGCTATATGTAGGGTTAAATGTTCTTGCCGATGTAAAAATCAGGTATTTACCATCGCTGCTGAATACCGGGCTATTTGAACTATACCATCCGTTGGTAATAACATACGACTTTCCTGTTTCTACATTATTTAACCGTATTTTAGTCATTCCTTTTTCAGATTTAGTATATCCAATCCATTTACTGTCGGGCGACCAGTTAAAACTAAACCATGGAGCTTCATCCGACTTATCTACCTGTACAGTTTTGCCGGTTTCCACATCTACATATAACAGTTTTTGTTCTTTTGTATTGAACAATATCTTCTTACTGTCAGGGGACCATAAAATATTGAAAATATAAGTCTTTGAACTTTTTGTAAGTTGTACCGGTTTGCCGGAACCATCCTGGTTTTGCATCCATATCTCAAATTCACCAGTTTGATCAGAGATATATGCAATATGTTTTCCATCGGGCGACCAACTGCCGTTACGCTCATGTACTCCTGATGTTTCAGTCAGGTTACGTGTAATTCCATGTTTGGCAGGGAGTGTGAAGATATCACCGCGTGCGCTGAATACTACACGTTCTCCGTTAGGTGCAAGATCTCCGCCGGTAATATTTTTACTTGCATCTTTGATTTCATCTCTTCCATAAGCAAAATCATCAGCCAGCAGGATATTAATTTTCTCCTGTGTTTTGGTTTTTGTATCGAATTTATAAATGTATCCTCCGTTCTCAAATACAATTTGATTTTTACTACATGAGGGGAATTTAATATCATAATTATCAAAGTCTGTTACTTTGGATGTTTCCTTTGTATTATTGTTATATACAAACAGGTTCATTGTCCGGTCACGGTCGGAGAGGAAATATATTTCATCGCCAACCCACATTGGAATAATATCCTGGTGTGGGTTTTCAATTATCTTTTCCGCTTTTTCTGTCTCAAAATCATAAACCCACAGGTCGTCAGCCATACCACCCGTGTAATATTTCCATGTGCGGAATTCCCTGAACAACCAGTTAAAAACCAGCTTTTTACCATCGGGAGAATATGAACAAAAACCTCCTTTACTAACAGGAACATCACGTATTAACCCACCATCTTTCGAAATAAGAAAAAGCCCCCCGACAAAAGAGTTGAAACTTTGTTTGCGTGATCTGAAAATAATATCATTACCATCCGGTGTCCAGCCAATAACAAGGTTATTTGGCCCCATACGGTCGCCGATATCATCTCTTGATAGTGTAGCGGTATAAGTAAGTCTTTCAGGTGATCCTCCTTTTGACGGTATCAGGAAAACCTCTGTATTTCCATCATACTGACCGGTAAAAGCAATGTTTTTTCCGTCAGGTGAAAACCGGGGAAAACCCTCAAAGCCAACATGTGTTGTAAGTTTACGTGCCATTCCGCCATTGCTGTTAACCGAATAAAGATCACCGGCATAGCTAAACACAATCTGATCGTTGTGAATAGCAGGGGTACGAAGTATTCGTGCTTCATTTTGTCCGAAGGTTGTTGACAAAAATGCAACGAATAATACTAACAGGGTAATGTGAGTTTTTTTCATAAGATTATGTTTTTTATCACTAAAACTTGATTTTGATGAACAAAGTTAGAATAATTTTTTAACCAGTAACTATTTTACAACCAATTCATTTCTAATCATTCTTCTGTTATATTCCTGGATTATTGATTCAATTTTCTTTACCATTTCATTCAGGGTACTTTGTGAGGTTCCAAGGAGGTTGTTTTCAAGGAGAGGATCTGTTTCAAAGTGGTACAGTGCAATAGGACCTTCATTTTGATTATATAATAGTGTATACCCGTTTTCAATGAACTGGTAAATACCGTTTTGAAAGTTGAGTGCAAAATGATCTTCCATGGAACTAAAGATAGAATTACCAAAACTGATAAATGGTTCATCATAATCCAGGTAATCAAGTACAGATGGCATTATATCTAATTGCTGAGTTATCAGGTCTTTTTTCCCTTGCAGTGATGAATCTGCAGGATGAAAAAATATTATCGGGACCCTGAACTCTCCAAGTTTAGTTTTATATTCAGGTGATATGGGCTGAGACGTATGATCGGCAGTAAATATGAACAATGTATTATTATACCATGGCATTTTTGAAGCTGTTTCAAAAAATCGTTTTAGTGCAAAATCACTATAACTAACAGCTTCAAGTATTTTTAAAGGACCCTTTTTGAATTTTCCTTTGTATTTTTCGGGTATTGTGTATGGATGATGTGAGGAAAGGGTGAATAAAGAACTAAAAAATGGTTCTTTAAATGAATTTAGTTTTTTTGCATAGAACTGCAGGAATTCTTCATCAAAAATCCCCCAGTTGCCGTCGAAATCCTTGTTTTTTCCATATTCATTCATCCCGTAATAATCATCAATGCTTGCAGCACGGGCAAAATTATCAAATCCCATGGTCCCGTTTGACCCTCCATGAAAAAATGATGTGTTATACCCTTTGTTTTTTAACAATGATGCAAGGCTGTTTATATTGTTCGTTACATACCCGGAGGAAATATACGAGCTTGTCATCAGGGTGGGTAATGAAGCAATGATAGATGGCATAGCTTCAATTGATCTTTTACCATTAGCAAAAGCATTTGGAAATACCAGTGCGTGTTGAATAAGCGAATCAAGGAATGGAGTGTAATCCATATTACCGGATAATGCCCCGACATATTCTTTTGAGAAACTCTCCAGGATAATAATTACAATATTTTGAGGGTTAAAGTTTTTATCGGAAGAATACTCCTTAACAGGGTCAAAATATGTTAAAGATTCTTCCTCAGTAAGATAACTTTTTTCTGTAAGTTGATTATTACCAATAGTTTTCAATATAACAAAAGGAGTATTCAGAACCAGTGGAATATTTTTTGTTTTAGTATATCGTGCTGCATCAATAATACGCAGAGGTTTTAATCGTACCCCCCTGAATCCTGCAAGGAATACTCCAAGTAACAGGATAGAAAATATTCCCTGGTATATGTAATTAAACCACGGAATTTGTTTGCTTTTTACCGGTTTAATATGTTTTGGGTAGAGATACCAGAGGGAAAATATTGTAGAGAACCATATTAAAAAAAGGTACCAGAAATCCCTGATAAAGCGGGGCATAAGGGTTACAAGGTCATCGCTCAGAAAAATATATGGAATAATATCAGCTGTTGTGCGCTTATTGACGAATTTAAAATATTCACAATCGGCAAAATTAGATGCAAGAATAATACCATTTACAACAATAAATAATATTTTCATTATTGCATGAAACTTCCTGCGAAAGAGATAGGAACCGGGAAGCAGGTACAGAATAATAAACAGAATATTGAAGGCCAGGACTGTTGCAATATCATATTGTATTCCGGCAATAAAAAGTTTTATTATTTCCCAAATACCGGGATCAGAAAAAAAAGAGTAATTTAGAATATAAAAAACAAGCCGGCTGATTGATAATAATATTAAAACCAGGGCTAACCGCTTTAATAATAGTGAAATATTAACAAAATATTTTTTCATTTTAATTGGAAGGACTAAACAACTGGCAAATGTAAGAAAAATTAGTTGCCTTAATTAATCATGTTTAATAACAATTACCACATATCAAATAATTGATAAAAGTCATATAACTTCTTGGTTATTAATACTTAATTTTGCAAAAAAATAAACGTTATGAACCTATTGCATATTGAACACATTGGAATAGCAGTTACAAGTCTGGATGAAGCTATCCCCTTTTACGAAAAAGTGTTAGGACTGGATTGTTATAGTATAGAAGAAGTAAAAGACCAAAAAGTAAAAACAGCTTTTTTTAAAGTAGGTCAAACAAAGATTGAGTTACTTGAACCTACTGATCCTGAAAGTACTATTGCAAAATTTATTTCAAAGAAAGGAGAAGGCATCCACCATATTGCTTTTGCAGTAAATGATATTGACCGGAAGCTGAAAGAGGTTGAAGAAAAAGGGGTGAGGCTTATTGATAATGTTTCCAGAAAAGGAGCAGAGGGAATGGATATTGGTTTTCTTCATCCAAAATCAACATTTGGAGTATTGACCGAACTTTGTGAGAAAAAGGGGGAATAGTATAGTTTCACATATTGATTAATAAAACCTTAATTTTCAGGTCTCATAAATAATTAGTTTATAGTCGGCAGTCTTCAGTCCACAGTCGGCAAAAATGTAAATAACAATCAAGCAATTATAACACAATAATTAATATTAAAAATTACAAAAAACAAGTACCTATTTGCAAGTAAATTACAAAGGACAAGCACCAAATATCAACTTAACGAAGTGATCTCACAAACACCTTTAAAATTAATTATTTTGTGAGTAAATAAATATCAAATCCCAATGTTCAAAAAAAATAAAAGAAGAGCATAAAGACAATATGTAGGTTAATTCTTTATTGAATTTTTGTTATTTGTTAATTGGAGTTTATTTGAGATTTGTTATTTGCTATTTGTTATTTAACACTTGGTTCTTAAATTTATAACTTGTTTGGCTTTATGGACTGACATTAAATAACCCAGTCTTTAATTTGCCGACTGAAGACTGAAGACTGCCGACTTAAAAATGCAAAGTATAACGAAATTAACCAATATCAAGCCATATAAATTCAAATTATGATACATAAATAGTTATGATCCATGGATAATCAGCAAAAACTTAAAGAACTTATTGAATTGCGTGAAAAGGCTAAACTTGGTGGGGGAGAGAAACGTATTAACGATCAGCATAACAAAGGCAAGTATACTGCACGCGAAAGAATAGAAATGCTGCTTGATGAAGGAAGCTTTGAGGAATTCGATATGTTTGTGACTCATCGCTGCAAAGATTTTGGTCTGGCTGATAAGCAATATCTTTCAGATGGAGTGATAACCGGATATGGAACCATTGATGGCAGGGTTGTTTACATTTTTTCTCAGGATTTTACTGTATTTGGTGGATCATTATCAGAAACTTTTGCGAAAAAAATTTGTAAAGTGATGGATCAGGCTATGAAGGTTGGAGCCCCTATTATTGGGATAAATGATAGCGGTGGCGCCCGCATACAGGAAGGAGTTCATAGTCTGGCCGGCTACACTGAAATTTTTGAACGTAATATTCTTGCCTCCGGTGTTGTACCCCAGATATCAGCAGTGTTTGGTCCTTGTGCCGGAGGTGCAGTATATTCCCCTGCTCTTACCGATTTTATTATCATGAGTGATAAAACCAGTCATATGTTTGTAACCGGTCCGAAAGTAACCAAAGCTGTTACAGGTGAAAGTATCTCAACCGAGGATTTGGGAGGTGCGAGTGTACATGGCTCTAAATCAGGGGTAACACATTTTGTTGCAGATGATGAAGAAGAGGGATTGATGCTTATTCGTAAATTACTTTGCTACATGCCTCAGAATAATCTTGAAGAGCCCCCACAGACAGAATGTAACGATCCAATAGACAGGCTTGAAGACTCACTTAACGAAATAATCCCTGAAAAAACCAGTCAATCATATGATGTTAAAGATATTATATATTCAATAATTGACAGAGGCGAATTTCTGGAGGTTCATCGCCGCTGGGCAAAAAATATTATTGTAGGCTTTGCAAAATTCGATGGGATGCCTGTTGGGATAGTTGCAAACCAGCCGATATTCCTGGCAGGTGTGCTGGATATAAACGCATCAAAAAAAGCCGCCCGGTTTGTTCGTTTTTGTGATGCTTTTAATATCCCGATAGTTACCCTGGTTGATGTACCCGGATTCCTTCCCGGTAGTGCTCAGGAGTATGAAGGGATAATAATCAATGGTGCAAAACTTATGTTTGCATATGGTGAAGCAACTGTTCCCAAAATTACTATTACACTTAGAAAATCATATGGGGGAGCCCATTGTGTTATGTCTTCAAAACAATTAAAAGGTGATCTTAATTATGCATGGCCAACAGCTGAAATAGCTGTGATGGGTTCGCAGGGAGCTGTCGGGATTTTGTATGGGAAAAAGATTATGGAATTAACTGATTTAGAAGAAAAATCAAAATATATTGCTGAGAAAGAATCGGAATACAATAAAAAATTTGCAAATCCTTATCAAGCTGCCAAATTTGGATATATTGATGATGTTATCGAACCAAGAAATACACGTTTCAGAATTATTCGTGGATTAAAAACGCTTGGAACAAAAAAAGATGTTAATCCTATGAAGAAACATTCAAATATACCATTATAAAAATGGTTCATCCGGAAAATGAATAGGTATAAAATGGAAAAATGGAAAAATGGAAAAATGGAATAATGGAAAGAAAAAACATTAATCGCTGGTTTAAACAATTACGAGTTTGGAATAATTCAGTTAAATTGTATATCCTTACATGTAAGTTATTATCAAAATTCCCTTATGAACTGAAGAAAACAGTATCTGACAAATTAAAAAGAATTAATGGTGAATTTCTACTTTTAAGCATACGTTCTCTGCTCATCAATGATTACAGTTTGGCAGTTCAGGCAGGTATTATTCCAACATTCCATTATTCCAATATTCCAAAATAACTACGCATTATCCTGAAGAACCATAAAAATTAATATTATGAATTTTATATTAACTAACATACAATTTGATCTTTCTGCTATCGATTCTGATGGATTAGTACTGGTAATAGTCGGGTATTGCATTGTTTTTATGGCTTTGTTATTGCTTTATTTGTTTTTCCGGTATATAATTCCAACAATACTAAGAGTTAAAATAGGGAAGGGTAGTTCTAATAAAAGTCCTGATTCTTCAGAAACAAATCAAATTGTTGAAGTAACCGGAGAGGTGAATGCAGCCATAAGTATGGCATTATATCTGTATCTGAATGAATTGCACGATGAGGAAAGCAATATCCTCACTATTAAAAGAGTATCGAAAGTATATTCACCATGGAGCTCGAAGATTTATGGTTTAAGGTGAGTAGTTGAGTAGTTAAGTAAGTTGAGTAGGAAGAGAAGAGATTAATTGTGAATAAAAGAAACAAACATGAGAAAATTCAAATTTACAATTCACGGTAATATATACGATGTTGAGATTAATAACTTTGAAGGAAATATTGCTGAAATTGAAGTTAATGGGACAATATACCAGGTTGAAGTAAATAAAGAAGTTAAACAATCAAAAACTCCAACCTTAGTGCGTTCTGTTGTTCCTGAGCAAAAGAAGCAAATTAAAAAAGCAGAGCGTGGTTCGACGATAGCTGTTAAAGCCCCTCTGCCGGGAAATATTCTGGAAGTCTTTGTGAAATCCGGCGATATTGTTAAGAAAGATCAGAAGCTTCTTGTTATGGAGGCTATGAAGATGGAGAATGTTGTACTTGCAGAAAAAGATGGTGTTATTGAGTTGGTTAAAGTGCAACAGGGTATGTCTGTTCTTCAGGGAGATACTCTGATTGAGATGGTGTAGGAATTTGAATTTTAAATAAGCATGAAAAAACTTCTAACGATTGTCAGCATAATTGTAGTTCTTTCCTGTATTTCATTTGCTTTTAGTAGTAAGGATACAGAAACAACCGGTTCTGCTCAAAAAGAGAGAATTATTAATTCTACCCAACCCGGATTATCTGATCCGTCCTCCGGAACTTTACGTGGTCTGAAACAATTTTTTGAATATTCCGGTTTTAATAATGTTACTACCGGTCACCTGGTAATGTTATTGGTTGGATTGTTTTTTATTTTTCTTGCAATAAAGTTTGATTATGAACCATTGCTCTTAATCCCTATTGGTACCGGAATACTAATAGGGAATATTCCTTTTCTTCAAGCTGAAGGTGTTAATTTACAATTGGGTATTTACCAGGAAGGTAGTGTTATGAATTACCTTTATTTTGGTGTGCTTAAAGGTATTTACCCCCCTTTGATCTTTCTTGGTATAGGAGCAATGACTGATTTCTCATCTCTAATCTCAAACCCCAGGCTTATGCTGCTTGGGGCTGCTGCTCAGGTTGGGATATTTATAACTTTCCTGGGAGCACTGGTTCTTGGTTTTGCACCACCTGAAGCCGGAGCTATTGGTATTATCGGTGGAGCAGACGGACCAACAGCAATATTTCTTTCATCGAAACTGGCTAACGGAATAAATATACTGGCAGATGGAACAACAGTTAGAAACCTGATAGGTCCGATTGCCATAGCGGCTTATTCATATATGGCGCTTGTACCGGTTATTCAGCCGCCAATCATGAAACTGTTAACTACACGTAAAGAAAGACTGATTAGAATGAAACCTCCAAGGGCTGTTTCAAGGACTGAAAAAATAATGTTCCCCATTACGGGCTTGTTACTAACTGCTTTTATTTCTCCCGGCTCTCTTCCATTACTTGGAATGTTATTTTTCGGAAATCTTTTAAAGGAGTCGGGTGTTACTAAACGATTGGCTGAAACAGCCAGAACATCACTTATTGATATCGTTACTATTGTATTGGGGCTTACAGTCGGTGCATCAACTCAGGCAGATGTTTTCCTGACATCCGAATCAATGCTTATTTTTGTCCTTGGAGCATTATCATTTATGATTGCAACTGCCGGAGGATTGATCTTTGCCAGGGTTATGAACCTGTTTTTAAACAAAGAGAATAAAATAAATCCCCTTATTGGGGCTGCCGGTGTTTCTGCTGTTCCTGATAGTGCCAGGGTTGTACAAAATATTGGATTGAAAGAAGATCCTTCAAACCACCTTCTTATGCATGCAATGGCTCCTAATGTATCCGGTGTTATCGGATCAGCAGTTGCTGCCGGTATTCTTCTGAGTTTTTTATTGTAAAAAAAAG
>JAGGXD010000256.1 GCA_021163295.1 Bacteroidales bacterium | reverse complement strand
GTTCCTGTCCGTATATAGCAATATCTTTTTTGCTCCCTCCGTGAGCTTTCACAAACTTCATTGACTGAACAAACATACCGCCACTACCACAGGCAGGATCGAAAATACGGCCTTTGTATGGCTGTAACATTTCAACCAGTAAACGAACAATTGATCCGGGAGTAAAAAACTGTCCTGCACCGGAGCCCTCTGCCATGGCAAACTTACCCAGGTAATACTCGTAAATACGACCCAGTATATCAGATTCCGGATTTTCCTTCTCCGAAAATTTCTTCTGTGACAATAAGTTTATTAGCTCACCTGTTTGTTTAGGTGTTAGCTGGCTTTTTACAAAAATCGGAGGCAGGATCCCTTCATGGTTAGAATTAGTTGTAGCAAGAATTTCATTGACCATATCGAATGCCTGATCAACTCGTACCTTTATATCATCCTGTTGGGCATTTTCTCTCAGGTAACTCCAGGTTGCCTCACCGGGGAATTTAAAAACATTCTTTGCAGTATATTCATCCGGATCTTCCAGTACAGAATCAATCTCTTTCCCGTCGGTTGTATAATAATCAGATTTGGGATTATGTACCAGATCTGACAGTTCCTGTTTCCGTAATTCATATCGTTCAGACAGATGTTTAAGGAAGATAAGGGACAGGACAAAATCTTTGTATTGATTCTCAGCCACAGCACCACGCAGTTCATTAGCCGCATCCCATAGTTCCTTCTCAAAATCAATATCAGGTCGGGAGTTATTGGATTTCTTTTTTATTAGGTTCATAAGGATAATTGGTTTTACCCAAAATTAGCAATAATCAGGAGATTTTTGAATATTTTCGAAAAGAAAAGCATATTGTAACCCCCCTTTCAGCCATTCGGGATATGAGGGGTTTGCGTGGGAAACCAACAAGTACATATAAGTTTTTTGCTGTTTTTTTGTAACTAACTTTACAAACTTTAGTTACAACATTTTGGTTAACTGGTTACAACTTCTCATTTTCCACCCGGGCTTCAACCCATACCTCCGGCTGAATTGAGGCCTTTATGGGAAAAAGACTTCAAAACCATGCCGAAACAAATGATTTGCGAAGAAAGTCTGCCATTCGATAAGCTAATTGAAAAAAATCGGCAAACCGTTAATAGAATCAATCAAATGAAATTTTAAAATATGGTAAAATAATTTCATCTGGAGGTATATAACAGGGTTTGATACGATAGGAAAGTCTAATGATTCAATACTCGGATGTATTCTTTACTCATGTAAGGCATATTATCATCTTCAGGGAAGTACTAACACTCTCCTCATACCTAACACACTTAGAAATAAGTTACAAGCCAAAACTGCCAGGAAAATAAGAAAGTTAGATATTCCTTATTCATTTAATTTAAAATAGTAGTATTATATGGAATCCGTTTTTGCTTGGATATATGAGTATTATATGGTAATTTGCGGTAGAATATAATGTTCTACGTACTAAAATGGTCTCAGCAAAAAACAAGAGAGAATAATACAGGTATTAGTTAGCAGATATGTCAATGATTGAATTACAACTATGGTGAGAAGCATCAAGATTTTCTTCTTTTTCTTTATTGTCCTTGCCATGATCTCAAGTTGTGAGTACAGCGATGATGATTTTCAAAGATTTAGCCTAATTGTGGCCAATGTCGATGATAGTAACTCAGACCAAGATCGAAAACAAGATCTAATAAAGTATGATTTCAAAAATGGCGAACTTGTTTCAACAGAGACGATTATTACCAATCCCGGAGGACAACTCCGTTTCAATTGTGAAGAAAGCCGGGTATACCGGAATCGGTATGTAATCACGGACTTCGGGGACATCGTTGATATCACCACCCATCAATTCATCCATCGTGGAGGAAGTGGTACTGAATATACACGTCTTCTTGACGTGGAAGGGGATTACGTATATATCCATCAACCTCAGACGGATGCGTATTATTTCTTCAATCTTGCGAACCTGGAGTATGGAGTAATGGAGGATCCTGGAAAATGGTCCCTGTCCGGGCTGCTGTCACCGGATGAATCCATGAGTGTTTCATCAAGTTACTGGAACGAGGGACAGATCTGGCTGCATCACCTCAATGGCGAAAAGGAACTGCTTGGAGAAGGGTTCTATGTGGAGTATTCCCCTTTGTCTTCTTCACTTGCTGGTGTTCCACTTTTGTGGTTGGATAACGAGAGGATTCTGACACAGAAGGCAAATGGAGTAATTATCATTGTTACCCTCGATGGCTCCGTGGAACCGATGGTCAGCATTGATCTCAGTGATTTCGATTCGGCCCCATCCGGTTCAAAGGGCGCATTGCGTGCATCACTTTACCGGAAGCCCAATGCTGATATCATTTATGAGATCAGCCTGATAGGACCTAAGGGCAAGTTTAGTGAAAATCGTTTTGTCATTGATGTGGAGAATAAGTCTTACTCAGTGTACGATCCGGAGTGGATTGCACTGGGATACGAATTCGATTACTCCACCAGTGAGGACCATACTGTACTTCGCTATAAGAGCAATGAAATCGGCCAGGAGCAGTATTTCATTGCAAGACATGTGCGAACCACCGAAGGACATCTCGCTACCATCAGTCGGGAAACGCCTGAATATCCAACATCCATTAAAATATGGAGCAGTGCAAACGGAAAATGGACCAACATGGACTTTGAATTTCCCATTTGGATCACCTATAGCGCTGTCATCGGATGGATAGAATAAAATACAAATAACACGTAGAACAAATCACTAAAGCAGACCGCAACGCGTGTCACACACTTTGCAGCAATGGCAAAGAACGCGCCACGCTACGGCGGCTTAGTTCCACCTTTACTAAATCATCACTTATAAAACCTACGACAATGAACAAAAAGAAACCAAAAAGCATAAGAATAACCTACTGTGCCAACCACCCGAACACCTAAATGTTAACTTTGGTTTTTTTCATTTCCTTGCAAATTCAAGTAGTGGTTCAATCAAACCATTATCGGCTTTTCTGATAGAATCTTTTCTTTAGAAAATCTATTATTCAAAGTCCATTCTACTGCTTTCTCAATATTCAGTTGCTCAAGTTCGTCTAACTCTTCTCTAGTTGTAATTGATTTGATCAATAATCCCTCTTTCTCCTCTTCACTTAGTGGTGTTTGGCCATATATATATTTAAAATCTAATCCCATATTGTTTTTTTCAATTCAATTTTAATTTCTTTTGAAAGGTCATCAATGGCGGTTTTAAGTTTTCCCTTTTCTATTGCCTGATCTTCAAGCATCATATTATGATTCGTTCGTAGTATAATCTTCTCAGCAAGAATTCTTGATTTCCGATCAAGAAGAGAATCAATAGATCCATCGATGGGAACGAAACCATAAACGAATTTCATTTCCAAGGCATTGCCAATTTCTTTCAAAGATTTTATTGCTATAGTCCCGGCAGCTTCACTTTTTTCTATTCTTTTGACTCCTTGTTTTGTCATATTCAGTTTTTTTCCTAATTGTTCAAGGGTCATATTTATAGTAGTCCTAATAGTATTAATCCAACCATTATCTGGAATAATAACCATTTCAGAGCCTATGAATGGCTTTAGTTTGCGATCTAATTGTTCTATCAGTAGTTTTCTTTGATTACGCATATCGAAAGTTTTTTATCCTGTGTAGATACAAAAGTAAATTTAATAGTTGACAAATACAAGAATAAAGTAAATTTATGTGTTGACATATGATTCACGTATGTCAACGTATATGTTTACATATAAATGAAAATTAATGTTAAAATATGCAATGTTTTGGGAGTATTACCAGTCTATTAGATAAAGGTCAAATTTCAAAATTGAGGAGGATATAAAAATAAAAACACAGGTGATTGACAAAAATGGATTCCCAAAGTTTTTTGGATTGCTGCTTATCTTTATGCTGATTAGCCTGCTATGTTTCGTTCAGTGTATTTTTAATGAAACTGTAAGTGCAAAAACCACAAATAATAATAATTTACCAGGAATTGAATTGGGGGCTGTAATTCAGAGTAAAACATTGTTAGCAGATGAAATTTTAATCACCACCACCAATAAACACCATTATTAATGTGTGCTTACCCGAACTGATAGCAATAAATACCTAATTCCCAATCAATTAGTTATGTATCTATTTGCAATAGTTTAAAGTATACATAGAGACTATTCCATTCCAAAAATTTTTCTTAACATTAAGAATCTGTTTTCATAATGACTTTCGGGCTGACTGTGAGTTTCATTTTTGTAGATGGTATATTCTTTAGGACTATTTATATAGTTGTATGTGACAAAACTGGTTGCGGGAGGGCATACATCATCTTGCAGACCAATACCCATACTTACAGGACATGTAATTCTGTTTGCCATGTTTTTGGTATCGAAGTAGCTTAAAGTTTGCAGCAATGACTGCCACGTTTGCTCCGGATGTTTTTCAAACCAGGCATCAATTTCATCCCAGTGGGTGATTTCGAAATACTTTTGCCATTCACATAAAAAAGGAATGTCTGCAATACATAGGTCTATTCTCTGATCCAGTGCAGCGGTGGAAAAACTTAATCCGCCACCCTGACTCCCTCCCCAAATGGCAATACGATTCGTGTCCACATCTTTTCTGCTCATTAAGAAATCCACTGCGCGAATGCAGTCTAAATAAATACCTCGGTAGTAATAATTTTCTTTATTATCTAAACCTCTAACCCACATTGCATAACTACGTTCACCGGTATTGTCACTTTCACCATGATCTCTTGTGTTAAATGAGAAAACAATCATATCATCGTATTTGTCGATAGGTTTCATATTTTGTTGATAACCTGGTACTCTCAGTAATACAGGATAAATACCCTTCTTTTGGGGAACCTCCAGCCATCCCCTTACTGTTAGTCCGCCAAAACTTTTCATTTCTACCTTAAAAAGGTTTGTTTTGGTATTTCCTTCTCTTTTCTGTGGGATAACTTTATAGTTTGGTGTAATAGCTTCCAGTTCCTTTAGAGAGGACTCCCAGAATGTATCAAAATCAGGTTGTGGATTTAAAGGCATAGAAATTTTTTCGGGATCAATTCCAATAACTTTAGTAGCATGATATGTATCACCGGTTTGGGAAGTGACTGTTCCTGAAAAACGATAAAATCCGGGTCCCGGAAACTTGAATAAAGGGCAATAAGCTTTTAGTTTTGCTTTGCCCTCCAGCCGGGAGGGAATAGTTATTTTCATTAAGGATCGCCAATCATCGGTTAAGATGCTCCATTCGATCTGTATTGATATAATTTCGTCAGTATTATTTTTTATTTCCAGGAAGGTTTGAACTAATTGTTCATTATAAAACACACCATCATTATCATTAACATCCATATTGATAGTTAATTTTCCCTTTGGTATGTCTGACAGTTCCTGAGCAGTCAGGTTAAAGTAAAAAAAGGACATTAATACGATAAAACATATCGCACTTTTTGAAAGGATTCTTTTATCTGTATTTTTCATGAGTTTTTAAATAAATGTCAGTGTGGGAATTATTGGATTTCCTATTCATCAAGGTAACTGGTTTTGCCCAAAATTAGTAATAATCAGGAAATTTATTTAATATAAGTGTTAATGATTATAAAACCCCGTCAGTGGTTAAAAATCCTGACGGTGGTTTGGTTGAAAAAAAACATCAGTAAATATCCACCCTCTAAGAAGGTAGCTTTGAATTGCACCCATTGGGCGCTTTATTAATATGATCAAGGAATGATGGAAAAATGGAATGATGGAAGATTGGGAAGAAAATGGATGACTATTATAAGCAATCCTATATTCCAACATTCCAATATTCCAATAATTTGTATCATGTTTAACAAAAAAACATGACCGCCATCAAAGAAGGTGGATTTCTAAGATTGATTAAATAAAGTTCGCCATGAAACAATTATAACCGGTATACTTAAAACACCAAATAATATCAATGTTCCCATTTTTATATATGTTTTAATATTGAGATTTTGGTTTGCTTCTATTTACCTGGTGAAAATAAACTTTTTATGGAAGATTAGTTGCATAATAATTATATCATTATCATATTCCCTGTTGATTTCTGACAAATATTTAAAATCCCCTGCACCGAAGTTCAGATTATACTGTAGTATTTGCTAAAAGACAATTTGAGGAAATACCAGTTCGCTTCAAACTCTAAATAACAATCGATAGTACTAAAAATGGGGGGAAGAGTTTTTTTTACATACACATAATATCAGGTAATAAAACAAAAACTGATAGAAATCAGATCACCGGAATCACTCAAAATTACTTAATACAGGTATGTTATTACCCATTATATATTCATCCAATAACATTTAACTTTTTTTAACTATTCCAATAATTTACTGGAATTCAATAAATTATACCATCCAATAACCGGATTATTGAAAGTTGTCAAATCTTAAGTATTGCTAAAATATTTGCTAAAATATATTTTTGTAATTATTGTTTAACCAAATAAAAAAAGGAGAAATATTTATGTTAACACGTACACTTGTTATTCGTATGCTATTATCTTCAATAATAGGGATAATAACATTTTCAGGTCAGAGTATTATTGCATCCGACAATATTGAATTATATACCCCCAACACGAAAATTTCAATACCTCCGGGTGAATCGGTCAGTTATAACATTGATGTTATCAATAAGAGCCAGGTAACGAAAAAATGCAACATTAGCATTACAGATATTCCAAAAATATGGAATTATTCCCTGAAATCAGGAGCATATAACATTCAGCAAATATCCATACTCCCGGGTGAAAAGAAAACACTTTCACTGAAAATAGAAATCCCGCTTAAAGTAAATAAGGGTAATTATTACTTTAATGTAAATGCCGGGGGAGCTACTTTGAAGTTGATAATAAATGTATCAAAACAGGGCAGCTATAAAACAGAGTTCACCTCCGAACAAGCCAACATGGAAGGGCACTCAAAGTCAACTTTTTCATTTAAAACTAACCTTAAGAACCGTACAGGTGAAAAACAGTTATACTCACTGAAAAGCAAAACGCCACGAGGATGGAGAGTTACTTTCAAGCCTGATTACAAACAGGCAACATCTGTAGAAATAGAACCTAATAAAACAAAGATTATTACTATTGATATAACACCACCTCAAAATATTTCTGCCGGAATATATAAAATACCTGTTACTGCAATGACAAATTTTACCTCTGCCGATCTGGAACTGGAAGTAGTTGTTACAGGATCTTACGAAATGGAAATGAACACACCCAGTGGATTAGTTAGCACAAGAATAACAGCAGGGAGCGAGAAAAAAACAGAGTTAATAATCACAAACACCGGCTCTGCTTTACTTTCTGACGTAAAATTAAATGCATCAAAGCCTTCCGGATGGGAGGTAACATTTGAACCTAAAGAGGTAACCAGTATTGAATCGGGAAAACAAGCCAATATTGTTGCTACTATAAAGGCTGCTAAAAAAGCAATTGCAGGCGATTATGTAACACACATAAATGCTACAACGCCCGAAGTTTCTTCAAAACTCACTTTTAGAGTTTCTGTTAAAACATCAATGATTTGGGGGTGGGTAGGAATTCTGATAATTTTTATTGCCATTGGAAGTATTATATACCTGTTTCGAAAATACGGAAGGAGGTAAATTATGGAGAACAATATAATTGAAATTACCGGACTCACTAAGAAATATGATTCGGTTCCGGTAGTTGATAATTTAAACCTGAATATCAAAAAGGGTGAAATTTTCGGACTGCTTGGACCTAATGGAGCGGGCAAATCAACTGCAATAAGGATGATGCTGGGGTTAACCGAACCCACATCAGGAACTATTAAAATTTGTGGAGAATCTTCAATACATAATCCGATTAAAGTAAAAAAACAAGTAGGTTATTTACCGGAGGATGTTGGTTTTTATAATAACCTTACGGGTTTTGAAAATCTGATGTTTACAGCACGATTAAACCAAATTCCCGAAACAGAAGCAAATACAAGGGTTAAACAATTAATGAATATAACATATTTGTCGGCCGAAGCGAACAAAAAAACAGGCGCTTATTCAAAAGGAATGAAACAACGCCTGGGTTTGGCTGATGTTCTAATTAAAAAACCTAAAGTAATTATCCTTGATGAACCTACAATTGGACTGGATCCTAAAGGAGTAAAGGAATTTTTAAATCAAATTACCGGACTGAGTAAAAAAGAGGGTATCACGGTATTGTTCTCATCACACCATCTTCACCAGGTTCAACAAGTATGTGACAGGATTGGTTTATTTGTAAAAGGTAAATTAATTGCCGTAGGCAATATTCAAAGTTTATCTGAAAAACTCTTTTCAGAGAGTCCTGTTGTTATTGAGGCCGGCATACAATATCCAAATAACAACACAAAAAAAGCAAATAGTGAAAGTTCAAAACTGACTGAAATAATAAAAAAACTTAAGGGAGTTACCAATGTAATACCAAAAGATAATAATTCTTTCATTGAGTGCAAGAAGGATTTAACCCCGATTATTGCCAAAACCATTGTTGAAAACGGTTTTGAGCTAGTCTCTTTAAACAAAAAAGAATATGGTTTAGATGATATTTACTATAAATATTTTGAAGGAGGCAATACATATGAAAAATAATATTTCAGATAGTATTAACACAAGATCCGGTATTTGGGGTCTTAACAAAATATTTCCCCGGTTTAATAATAAAGGTAATAAAGTAACAGATCCTTTTTGGGTAATCGTAAACAAAGAAATTGCCGACCATATAATAAGCTGGCGATTTCTGATCTTGGTTTCAATTATTGCTTTAACCTGTATAGGATCGATGTACACTGCACTAACCAATATAAGTAATGCAGTGTCAAACGGCAATTTAGATGACAGTTTCCTTTTCCTGAAACTTTATACAATTTCCGATGGCACATTACCTTCATATTTTGTGTTTATTGCTTTCCTGGGACCATTATTAGGAATCGGCCTTGGCTTCGATGCAATAAATTCAGAACAAAACAGAGGTACAATCGGGCGAGTATTAGCTCAACCGATTCCACGTGATTATTTTATTAACGCAAAATTTACTGCTTCATTGATAGTTGTGAGCATAATGTTTTTTTCATTAAGCCTGCTGGTAATGGGAATCGGATTAATATCTATTGGCATTCCTCCTACACCGGAAGAGTTTGTTCGCATAATAATTTTCACAATTGCAGGTATTCTCTATGTCGGATTTTGGTTAAATCTTTCAATTTTGTTTTCTATATGGTTTCAGCAACCTGCAACATCGGCACTTACCAGTATTGCAGTATGGCTTTTCTTTTCAGTATTCTTCTCAATGCTGGTAAACGTGGTATTTAAAGTTTTAGTCCCTTCAGGAAATATTTCGTTAGCAGGCGAAAAATTAAGATTAGGCATTTTAAGGTTTGCCCCGAACCAGTTGTTTAGCGATATTACAACCAGTATTTTAATGCCCTCAGTGCGTAGTTTAGGACCATTAACCATGCAACAAGTTCAAGGCACTATTCCCAGCCCATTGCCTGTAGGACAGAGCTTGATGCTAATATGGCCACAATTAATCGGGCTGGTTGCAATGACGGTTATTTGTTTTGTGTTATCGTATATTGTTTTTATGAGAAAAGATATGAAATAACACAATAATGCTGATATTCAATTTTTCTTACTTATTCTTTTCTTATTTCCCATCAAAGAAAGTGAAGCTCAGGATGTTTATAAACTTTGGGAGGGACAGAAGAAACCCTACTATAAAGAGAATAATCTGAAAGAGTATGAAAAAGAAACCTGGGGGAGCATGTGTGTATATAATGTCACGGAGCCCACACTTACTGTCTATAAAGCAGAAGGGAAAAATACCGGCAATTGTGTAATTATTATTCCCGGAGGAGGTTATACCTGCGAATCAATTTATCACGAAGGGCACAATATTGCTAAAGTGCTGGTAAAACAAGGCATTACTGCTGCCGTTCTGAAATACAGGCTCCCTGATCCTGAAACATCGGATACACCGGAACTGGTGCCCCTGTCTGACACAAGAAGAGCACTTAAATTGATTAGGGAGAATGCCGGAAAATATTATATCAATAAAGAAAAAATTGGAGTAATGGGCTTTTCGGCAGGTAGTCATCTTGTCACTGTTGCTTGTCTATGGAAAAGTGAAGATAAAGAAGAAAATCCTGACTTTTCAGCCCTTATCTATGGAGTAACAGATCTCACAGAAGTCAATTTAAAATGGTTAGAGGAAAGCCTCTATTTCAGAAAGCTTACAAAAGAAGAAATTGACCGGAACAAATTGGTTGATCTGGTATCTAAAGACACTCCCCCTGCATTTTTAGTACATGCTTATGATGATAGTGTATGTAATGTAAAAGAAACCACTCTTTATGCTCAAAAATTATTTGAACATAAGATATTGGCGCAAATGCACCTGTCCCCAAAAGGGGGGCACGGATTTGGTATGGGACGAAAAGAAGACGGGACAGATCAGTGGTTGCAATTATTTGTTAACTGGTTGAAATCCAATAATGATCAATTCCTGCAATTGGAATAATTCATGCTCATGAATTATTCGGGCTAAAATTTTGTTTTATGAATTTTTCATTATATTTGCATCCGCTTATTTTAATAAATATATAGAACATGGCAAATCACCCATCAGCAATTAAGAGAAACAGGCAATCGGAGAAAAAGAAATTGCATAATAAGTATTACGCTAAAACTGTGCGTAATGCAATAAATAAATTACGCGAAACAACAGATAAGAAATCTGCTGACGAACTTTATCCAAAAGTTGTTTCAAAAATTGACAAACTGGCCGGAAAAAGTCATATTCATAAAAATAAGGCAGCAAACCTTAAATCAAAACTTGCCAAACATATTAGTGGATTGTAAGAATCTTTTACGATATATATTTATAAAAAGGTGTCCCGGTACAAGGACACCTTTTTTTGTTAAACTTTTTTCTTACTTTTATTAAACCTACAAATTCGCACAGTAAATGACATCATACAAATATCTCAGGATAAAAGACCTGGCAGAAGAGGACCGGCCAAGGGAAAAACTACTGGAAAAAGGAATAAGTGCATTAACTGATGCCGAACTTATTGCAATCCTCATCGGGTCGGGCAATAAAAATGAATCGGCAGTTGATCTGGGGAAAAAAATACTTGGGTCTGTTAACCATAACCTTAATGAGCTGGGAAAATTATCCATTCACGACCTGATGAAAATGAAAGGTATTGGCAAAGCGAAAGCAATTACTATTCTTTCTGCACTTGAACTCGGAAGGAGAAGAAAATCCTCCGAAACAATCAAAAAAAAGAAGATATCCAGCAGCAGGGATGCACTGGATTATTTTCAGCCCCTGCTGGCCGATCTGCACTATGAAGAATTCTGGGTCTTGCTCCTGAACCGTTCAAACAGGGTTGTTAATAAAATAAAGATCAGCCAGGGAGGGATCTCAGGAACTGTTATTGATGTGCGGCTTATTTTGAAAAAAGCAATAGAGCATGAAACATCATCCATTATACTGTGTCATAATCATCCTTCGGGGAATCTTGAACCCAGCGAATCGGATAAAAAAATCACACAAAAGCTTAAGGATGCAGGAAAGGTAATGGATATAGGGGTGATAGATCATTTAATTATATCTGATAATGGCTACTTTAGCTTTGCTGATGAGGGTTTGTTAACGTGATTAAACTATCCACGTGTCTATAGAATATGTACCATACCAGGAGTTAAACTTCAGCAAATGGGACAGATGTATTGACACAGCTTATAACCGTGAAATTTATGCTTACTCATGGTTTCTCAATTCTGTCACAAACCACTGGGATGCACTTATTGAAAATGATTATGAGAAAGTAATGCCTCTCCCGGTAAGTTCTTTTATGGGAAAATCATTTATTTATCAACCCATGATGGCGCCGGAACTTGGAATTTTCTCTTCTGAACCGGTTCATAAAAACACTATTAATAAATTTATTAGTCTTGTTTTTGAAAAATACAAATACGCCGAACTACCCTTCAATAAATTTCTTGAGACAAATCTATCTTTTGCAAAGCATAAATTAAAACAATCATTTGATCTGGATCTTATCTCTCCATATCAAAAAACATTTGCGAATTTTACTAATGAAGTAAAGAGAAAAATCAGGTTTGCCGAAGATTCCGGATTTTTTATTTCAAAAGGACTTGTACCAAATCAGATGCTTAGATTTCATCGGGATATAAAAATACCATTTCCCAAAAAGTTTAATAATCCATTCTATAGCAAATTACGACGGCTTATCTCTCTTTCTATACAAAACAGCGCAGGTGAATCATTCGGGGTTTATACTCATGAAAATAACTTATGTTCTTTTGGATTCATAATTAAAACAAACGATAGAATAGTCCTTTACCTTGTTGCATCAGATAATTTCGGCTTAAAGAAAAACAGCACCTGGTTCCTGATCGATCATATTATCAGGGTCTATTCAGAAAGAAATATTACCCTCAGATTCGAGCCTTTCAAATTCCACCACATTAATAACTACCCTAAAATCACCTTAAATTACAAGAAAAAAAGCCTGAAATATCAGTATAATATCTTTACATCTTTTGGTGCAAAAAAATATCACTACCCGGTCTTCTATAACAAACACATTCCATGGTATTTTAAACAGTAATCCCAGAAGTTAATTCTGTAAAATAATTCTTTTATAAAGTTACAGGGTTCGTGTTACAAGTTCACACCGGTTGCTGGTTGTTAGTTAATTTTTCTTTCCTGTGATTGCCGGCTTATAAAGATTCACCTCCATGGTGTCTTTACATTTCTCCTTCAGTTCTTCAACTGACATGTTAAGAAGCGGATGCCGGAGGGTAGGAGCTATTTCTAATAAGGGCAAAAGGGCAAAATTCCGCCTATGCAATCGCGGGTGTGGAATAACAAGGTTGGCTGAATAGTATATTTCTTCATCAACAAACAAAATATCAATATCAATATTACGACTTCTGTATCTTGTAATAGTACGCTTTCGTCCAAGTTCTTCCTCTATACTATGAATTATTTTTAAAACTTCTGCCGGCAACAGGGAAGAAGAGATTTTTAACACCTGATTCAGGAACCAGTTTTTATGGTTAAACCCCCATGGCTCGGTTTCATATAAAGAAGAAGTTGCAGTGATAACACCAATCCTTTCACGGATCAATGATATGGCAGATGAAAAATAATAAGATCTGTCGCCCAGATTACCACCTAATAACAAATAATAGTTGCGGGTTTTCAAATCACTTAATTTAATACCTGACAAAAGTGAGAAAAACAAAACAAACAGACAACAGATAAGGCATAATTTTAATATTACGTACAACATTTTAACTTTGCAGAAAACATATTCATTCATGTTCATTTATTTTTATCTATTATGAAAAGTTTTCTGAAGTATACTCTTGCCACAATAGTTGGTATAATAATATCATCTATTGTAATGGTAATAATTAGTTTTGGATTTATCGGCATTTTAATTTCTGCAGGTGATAAGCCTGTTGAAGTTAAATCAAACTCTATCCTTCATTTCAAAATTACACAACCGATACCGGACAGGGGATCAAATAATCCTTTCGATGGGTTTGATTTTAGTAGCTTTACCCTTGCACCACAAATAGGTCTGGATCAGATTCTTAAAAATATAGAAAAGGCAAAAACAGATGACCGGATAAAAGGCATTTACCTTGAAGCAGGCATGTATCCTCCGGGAATAGCTACGGTTGAGGAAATAAGAAATGCTTTAATTGATTTTAAGGAATCCGGGAAATTTATTATCGCATTCAGTAACGATATTATGTTACAGTCAAATTACTACCTGTGCTCTGTTGCTGACAGGATTTATATGAACCCTGCAGGGATAATGGAATTCTGGGGACTCCGGTCAGAAGTTGTATTTTATAAAGGAGCAATGGAAAAGCTTGGAATAGATATGCAGATAATTCGTCATGGTGAATATAAAAGTGCCATTGAACCTTTCACTTCAGATCATATGAGTGAAGCAAGCCGGAAACAAACTCTTGCATATATGAATTCAATATGGAATGGCATGGTTAACCAGATATCAAAAGCCAGGAATATTCCCGTTAAGAAACTTAATAAATATGCTGATGATCTTGCTATTAACAATGTAAGAGTCGCCCTTGAAACTAATCTTATTGACTCAATAAAATATCAGGACGAGGTTTTGACAGAGTTATTACAATTATCCGGACTTGAAAAAGGTAGTAAACCGCGCCTGGTTAAAATGTCTAAGTATGCAAAAGTGCCAAAAAGAAAAACCAAAGGATTCACAAGAGATAAAATAGCTGTGGTTTATGCCTCCGGAGTTATTGGATTTGGAGAGGGGACAGAATCGTCCATCGGGTCAGTTAAATTTGTGAACAGTTTGCGAAAAGCCCGCAAAGACACTAACATAAAAGCTATAGTAATAAGGGTTAATTCACCGGGAGGAAGTGCACTTGCTTCAGATATTATCTGGAGGGAAGCAGATCTTGCCCGCCATGTAAAACCCGTAGTAGCTTCATTCGGCAATGTTGCAGCCTCAGGTGGGTATTACATTGTTGCAACAGCTGATACTATTGTTGCCCAACCCAATACAATAACAGGATCGATTGGAGTTTTCGGAACCATTCCCAACACTCAAAAATTCCTTAACGATAAACTGGGAATTACAATTGATGTTGCCAAAACAAATAAACACTCGGATTTTGGGGCTTTTTACCGCCCTTTAAATGCAGCAGAAAAACAATTTCTCAGAGCAGGTATTGAAGAAACTTATAAAACTTTCGTTTCTTATGTTGCAAAGGGAAGAGAAATGAGTTTTGAGGAAGTTGATAAAATTGCACGGGGCCGTGTCTGGAGCGGAATTGATGCAAAGGAAATCGGACTTGTTGATATTCTTGGCGGTCTTGATACAGCTGTTGAAATAGCAGCTGAAATGGCAGGACTTGACAATTACAGGATCACATCACTCCCTGTACAGGAAGATCCTTATACAAAACTTTTTAATGAATTATCTGGAAATGTTAAGATGAGAATGATCAGTTCTGAGCTTGGTGAAGCGTACAGATATTACCATGATTTTAACCTGTTAATGGGCATGGATGGTATTCAAACCAGACTGCCTTACGAAATTGAAATCTATTAATTCTCTATATGCAAAATGATTTGCCTGAAAAAAAACAGATTCTTATAAGACTGTTTTTGTTGCCTTTTGCTTTTATCTATGGGTTTATCACAGGTGTCCGTAATTTGCTGTTTGACCTGAAAATTCTGAAGGAAAAGGAATTTTCTTTGCCAATAATTTCTGTTGGGAATATCACTGTTGGCGGTACCGGGAAAACACCGCATATTGAATATCTGATTAGGATTCTTAAAGACCAATTCAATGTTGCTGTATTGAGCAGGGGATATAAAAGAAATACAAAAAAATTCCTGCTGGCCACAAACCGGTCAACATACAAAGAGGTTGGTGACGAACCCAAACAGATCCAGGAAAAATATCCCGGTATAAAAGTAGCTGTCGACCGTAAGCGGGTAAACGGGGTAAATAATCTTATTAATACATTCAAAAACCTTGATGTAATTCTTCTGGATGATGCTTTTCAGCACAGGTATGTAAAACCCGGTTTATCAATACTGCTGGTTGACTATTCCCGTCCTCTAAAAAACGATTTAATTTTACCGGCAGGCAGATTAAGAGAAAGAGCTATTGAAAGAAAAAGAGCCCATATTATAATAGTCACCAGGTGTCCTTCTGACATTACACCTGTTGAGAAAGAAAGGCTTAAGAAAGAGTTGGTTTTATTTCCTTCACAGGGGATTTTCTTCTCAACAATCAACTATTCGGATATTTCACCGGTATTCAATAAAAACGAACAACAATTATCCTTAGATCATTGCAAAAAGGGAAAATACAACCTGCTTCTTGTAACCGGAATAGCTAATCCGCAACCACTAAGGAATCATCTTCAATCCTATTTCAATAATATTTCAGAATTACGCTTTCCCGATCATCATGCATTCAATGAAAAAGATATTAATAAAATCACAAGTGATTTTGAGAAATTACCAGGTAAAAACAAGATCATACTAACTACTGAAAAAGATGCTATTCGCATGCAAAATTTTAGTAACATTGCAGACTCTTTAGCAAAAGTAATTTATTTTATCCCCATACTGGTTGAGTTTCCGGGTAATCAAAATAATGAATTTAACAGGTTAATTCAGTATTATGTTAGAGAAAATAAAAGAGACAATATCTCACTTACATAAACAGACAGGGATAACCCCTGAAGTGGGGATTGTACTCGGCACAGGGCTTGGAGGTCTTGTAAAAGAAATTGCAACAGAAACTGAAATCAGGTATCAGGATATCCCAAATTTCCCGGTATCTACAGTTGACGGACATGATGGTAAACTGATATTTGGGAAACTTGGCGGCAAAAAGGTTGTTGCTATGAAAGGTCGTTTTCATTATTATGAAGGGTGGAACATGGATGAAGTTACCTATCCGGTTCGGGTACTCAAATTTCTTGGAATCCAATATCTTTTTCTTTCAAATGCCAGCGGTGGCGTAAATCCCGATTATAATACGGGCGACATGATGATTATTGAAGATCATATAAATCTTCTTCCTAATCCCTTGATAGGCAAACACTATCCGGAGTTTGGCTCAAGATTTCCTGATATGAGTGATACTTATTCACGTGAACTTATTAAAAAAGCAGAAGTTATTGCAGGTAAGCTAAACATAAAGATCCACAAAGGAGTATATACCGCCACAACAGGGCCTACTTTTGAAACAACAGCTGAATATAAATACTTCAGGGCGATTGGTTCCGATGCCGTAGGTATGTCAACCGTACCGGAAACAATAGTTGCACACCAGATGGGAATTAAATGTTTCGGGGTATCTGTTATTACTGATCTTGGTGTTCCGGGGAAAATTGAATTCACCACGCATAAACATGTTCAGAATGTTGCAGGAAACACTGAGAAGAAGATGACATTGATAATAAAAGAGTTGATAAAAGTATTATAGTATCTGTACCCTATTGATAAAAACACTTATATGCCAAAGCAGAAAGATTTCAAAACAAACCATGTTGTTTTAGTTTCATCTGCCCATCTTTTCCACGACACTTTTACATCCTTTCTTGCACAGGCACTTCCAATTCTGATTAACAAATTCGGTATCAGCAAAACTCTTGCCGCGTTACTATCTATCGTACAGGGAATTCCCTATTTATTCAATTTCCTGGTTGGAATCATGGTTGAGAATATTAAGGCCAGATATCTGGTTATTTTTGCCCCGGCGGTAACCTCGGTAGCTATGAGCCTTATTGGTGTTGCTCCGGGATATATATTCCTTGTAGTTCTTCTGTTTATCAGTGGTATCAGTTCAACCCTGTTTCATGTTCCGGCTCCAGTAATGATCAAGAAACTTTCGGGTTCCAAAATTGGAAAAGGCATGAGTTATTTTATGCTTGGAGGTGAACTTGCACGAACACTAGGACCATTGGTTATTGTAGGTGTTGTATCACTCTGGGGACTTGAAGGTACTTATAAACTTATTCCTTTCGGACTGGCAGCTTCAGCATTTCTGTTTATCAAGTTAAGGAAAGTAGATATAAGCAGTAATTTTGAGGGACCAGCAACAAAACCGCAATATTGGAAAATCTTTAAAAAATTCCTTCCTGTTTTTATTGCCATAGGAGGCATTTCTTTTTTCCGTGCAGCTATAAAAACTTCACTAACCTTGTATCTTCCGGTTTATATAACTGAAAACGGTGGGGAATACTGGTTTTCAGGCGTTTCTCTGTCAGTTCTCCAATTAGCCGGTGCACTTGGAACATTTTATGCCGGACCTATCTCAGATAAGATTGGCAGGAAAAGCTCGCTGTTAATAATTACAATTGTTTCCCCCGTGCTAATGTACATTTTTACCTTTATCCATGGATTCTGGACCCTTCCCCTGTTAATCCTGATGGGTGTTTTTCTAATTGCCTCAACACCAATTTTTTTGGCAATAATTCATGAATTGGATACTGAAAGGCTTGCTTTTGTGAATGGTGTTTTCATGACAATTACCTTTACAATGAGTTCACTTATGGTTTTGCTAATTGGTATAGCGTCAGATTTTTTTGGGATTATTTTTACATACAAAGCATCTGCATTCGTCGGACTTATAGCTATAGTGTTTGTCCTATTTCTACCCGGTAAGGTAAAACGCTAAATTACCTCTTCTCCTCATCTCCTCCTCACCTCTCCAACCTTCCGGCTAATACACATGTTTTTTTATGGGTGCTGATATTTCCTTTCAAGTCAAATATTTCAATATAAACTAAATAAATGCCTATTGGTGCTTTTTGGTCCATATTATCAAGACCATCCCATGAAACTAATCCATTAACAGATAGCAGTTCATTTCTGATAAGGTGCCTGACAATCCTGCCTTTTGCGTCAAATACGTAAACAGAAACAACATGTCCCGGGTTTTTAAACGTAAAATGTATCTGAACAATATCATCTACACCGTCATTATCCGGCGAAAAAACTTCAGGTACCAGCCATACCTCTTTTTCAGATTCATTAAACTCAGAATACTGTGAATTCAAATATCCCGGTGTGCCAAAACCGGCATCTTCAGCAGCAGAATGCCAGTTTGATTCCCGGTTAGTCGGGTTATCAAAATTTATTCTTTCAAGAGAAACACCTTCAACTGAATTTAACAAAGGGAAGTGCATATCCTTATTATAAACAAATTCATCTAATACCTTCTGCCTCTTGTCTGTAAGGATAACTTTCCCTTCTTCGTTACTAAAAGAAGGCATATCGGATATCTGCAATAACGCCCCCGGATCGTTAAAAAAATATTGCTCCTGAAGCTTTGGTATATCAACTGTTACAGCAAGGTATT